>DATMTG010000322.1:0-5385 GCA_035565075.1 Stenotrophobium sp. | reverse complement strand
GCCGGATTCTCCGGGATGAATTTCCAGTTCCTGGGCAAGAGCGAGGCGGATTTCCAGCGCTGGATCCAGGACGTCAAATCCGGAGGCGGCAGCCTGACGCGCGAGCAGTACCAGCAGACGCTGGCGCAGCCCAGCAGCAATGTCCCGGTCATGCACTACGCGCAGGTCGCGCCCGACCTGTACAGCGCCATCCTCAATCGCTGTGTGGACAGCAGCAAGATCTGCGTCAACAAGATGATGGCCATCGATGCCCAGGGCGGCGTTCCCTTAAAAGAGTAGACGCTGCCCTTAGCTTTGCCGCAGGTCGTTCGCCGGTCGTCGAAACCGGCGGATGATGAGTTGATTCAACTTTCGAGACAGACACCATGCAAGATCGTTCCGAACTGATGCACTTCCTCCTCGGCCGTCTGAGCTTGCACGCCATTCCCTACGATGTGCCGATCCTGGTCTGGACCTTCGTGTTCGTCGCCATTGGCGGCATCGCGGTGCTGGCCGCCATTACCTACATGGGCAAGTGGGGCTATCTGTGGCGCGAATGGTTCACCAGCATCGACCACAAGAAAATCGGCATCATGTACATGATTCTGGCGATCATCATGCTGCTGCGCGGGTTCTCCGACGCCATCATGATGCGTCTGCAGCAGGCCATCGCGTTCGGCGGCTCTACCGGCTATCTGCCGCCGGAACATTACGACCAGATTTTCACCGCCCACGGCGTGATCATGATCTTCTTCGTGGCGATGCCGATGATCGTCGGCCTGATCAACATCGTGATGCCGTTGCAGATCGGCGCGCGCGACGTCGCGTTCCCGTTTCTCAACAACTTCAGTTTCTGGATGACGGCGTTTGGCGCAGTGCTGATCATGCTGTCGCTGTTCGTCGGCGAATTCGCACGTACCGGCTGGCTCGCTTACCCTCCGCTATCGGAGCTCCGATACAGTCCCGACGTCGGTGTCGATTACTACATCTGGGCTTTGCAGATCGCCGGCATCGGTACCTTGCTGTCCGGCATCAACATGGTGGTGACCATCATCAAGATGCGCGCCCCGGGCATGACCCTGATGAAGATGCCGGTGTTCACCTGGACCGCGCTGTGCACCAACATCCTGATCATTGCCGCGTTCCCGGTATTGACCGCGGTGCTGGCGCTGCTGGGGCTCGACCGCTATCTCGGCACGCACTTCTTCACCAATGATTTCGGCGGCAACATGATGATGTACGTCAACCTGATCTGGATCTGGGGCCACCCCGAGGTCTACATCCTGATCCTGCCGGCCTTTGGCGTGTATTCGGAAGTCGTGCCGACCTTCTCGAGCAAGCCTTTGTTCGGCTACGCCTCGATGGTCTACGCGACGATGGCCATCGCGATTCTCTCCTACCTGGTGTGGCTGCACCATTTCTTCACCATGGGCGCGGGGGCCAGCGTCAACTCGTTCTTTGCCATCACCACCATGATCATCTCCATTCCCACGGGCGTGAAGATCTTCAACTGGCTGTTCACCATGTACCGCGGTCGCATCCGCTACACGGTGCCGATGCTGTGGACCATGGGTTTCATGTTCACCTTCGTCATCGGCGGCATGACCGGCGTCATGCTGGCGGTGCCGCCGGCCGACTTCGTGCTGCACAACAGCCTGTTCCTGGTCGCGCATTTCCATAATGTGATCATCGGCGGCGTGCTGTTCGGCATGTTCGCCGCAATCAACTACTGGTTCCCCAAGTCGATTGGCTTCAGGCTGAACGAATTCTGGGGCAAGGTCTCGTTCTGGTTCTGGCTGGTGGGTTTCTGGGTCGCGTTCACACCGCTCTACGTGCTCGGACTGATGGGCATCACCCGTCGCCTGAACCACTTCAGCGATCCCAGCCTGCAGATCTGGTTCCAGATTGCCGCGGTCGGCGCGGTGCTGATCCTGTTCGGCATCATTGCGTTCCTGATACAGCTCTATGTCAGCATCCGCGACCGCGAGTCCCTGCGCGACACCACCGGCGATCCCTGGGATGCGCGCACCCTGGAGTGGTCGACGGCTTCGCCGGCGCCGCCTTACAACTTCGCGTTCACGCCGATCGTGCACGAGCGCGATGCCTGGATGGACATGAAGCGCCGCGGCCATCAGCGTCCCGTGGAGGGATTCAAGCCGATCCACATGCCCAAGAACACCGCGACCGGTTTCGTGCTTTCATGTTTTTGCCTGGCCTGCGGGTTCGGCCTGATCTGGCATATCTGGTGGCTGGTGATTGCCTCGTTTGTCGCAACCATTGGCGGGGCGATCCTGCACACGTTCAACTATCACCGTGATTACTACATCCCGGCGGAGGAAGTCGCACGCATCGAGGGCGAACGCACCCGCCTGTTGAACCCACAGGGAGGCGTGTCATGAGTGCCGCCGCAATCGAAACCGCAGACAACGCGGTACCGCAGTTTTATGTAAAGGACGAGCCGCACGCCGAGGGTGGCGTGCTGCTGGGCTTCTGGATCTACCTGATGAGCGACTGCCTCATCTTTGCGGTGCTGTTCGCCTGCTATGCCGTCTATGGCCACAACTACGCGGCGGGTCCTTCCGGCGCCCATCTGTTCGAGCTGGACTGGCTGGCGGTGAGCACGGCGGCACTGCTGCTGTCGTCGATCACCTATGGCTTCGCCATGCTGGAAATGGCGCGCAAGCGCAAGGGTGCAGTGCTTGCGTGGCTGGCGATCACCGCCTGCTTCGGCCTGGTCTTCCTGGTGCTGGAGGTCAACGAGTTCACGCACATGGTGCTGGCCGGCGCGGGTCCGGACCGCAGCGCCTTCCTGTCATCGTTTTTCACCCTGGTGGGCACGCACGGCCTGCACGTGACTTTCGGCCTGATCTGGATGTTCACGCTGATGGTGCAGGTGGCACGCTCCGGCCTGACCGCCGATCATCAGCGCCGCCTGGCCTGCCTGAGCCTGTTCTGGCACTTTCTGGATCTGGTCTGGATCGGCGTCTTCAGCTTCGTCTACCTGATTGGAGCCTTGTCATGAGTTCCGCATCCGAAAGCCGGGATCCGCACAACGCCGAATACCTGCATGGCAGCGACCATGCCAACGTCGACCTGCCGCACGCCACGCTGCGGGGCTATCTGACCGGGTTTGGCCTGTCCGTCATCCTGACCATCGTTCCGTTCTGGATCGTGATGGGTCATGTGTTTTCCGACAAGAACGCCACGATCCTGCTGGTGCTCGCCTTCGGTGCCGTGCAGATTGTCGTGCACATGGTGTATTTCCTGCACATGAATTCACGTTCCGAAGGCGGCTGGAACATGATGGCGCTGATCTTCACCGTGATTCTGGTGGTCATCACGCTCAGCGGCTCGATCTGGATCATGTACGACGAGAACGCCAACATGATGCCGGCGATGACGCCCGATCAGATGCAGATGCACACGATGACGCCGGAGCAGATGCAGCAGATGAAGTAGCCGCACGCAGGTGACGGCTCCAGTGGCAACGACCGGCAAGCGTTCACTGCCGAGGCTGGTGCTGCTGGCGGTTGTCGCACTGCTGCTGTTCGCGGGATTCATTGCGCTGGGCAACTGGCAGGTGGCGCGACGCGCCTGGAAACTCGACTTGATCGCGCGCGTCGATCAGCGGATTCATGCCGCGCCGGTGCCCGCGCCGGTGCGCGCCGACTGGCCGCAGGTCGATGCCGTGGATGACGAGTACCGGCATGTACGGGTCCAGGGGCGGTTCCTGAACCAGGATGAAACCCTGGTGTTTGCCTCGACCCGCCTTGGCAACGGCTACTGGGTGATGACCCCATTGCGCACCCCTGCCGGCGAGATCGTGCTGATCAATCGCGGATTCATCTCCACTGATTTTGCGGCGCCGGCGCGTTACCGGGACATGGCGCGGCCCGAGGGGCCCGTCACTATCGAGGGGCTGCTGCGCATGTCGGAGCCGCACGGTGCGTTCCTGCATCGCAACCAGCCGGCCGCGCATCGCTGGTACTCGCGCGATGTCGCCGCGCTGGCACGGGCGATGAAACTGCCGCCGCAGGCGGTCGCGCCCTATTTCATCGACGCCGATGCCACGACGCCGGCGCCGGACGCGCCGGTCGGCGGACTGACCGTCGTGCATTTTTACAACGAGCATCTGAGCTACGCCATCACCTGGTATGCGCTGGCGCTGCTGACGCTGCTCGGCGGCGCCATCGCATTCCGGTACGAATGGCGCCGCGCAGCCGGAAAATCCGATTAAACGTCCAGGCGCGCGGCGCTTGCCCGGAGTTTCCCCGGCGTGGTCGTGTCAGTCGCCATCATCGAGATGACCATGAAGATGACCGCCGGGCGGCATCTGCAGGTAATAGCCGGGGTCGCGCAGCGCCTGCCGTACCTTGTCGACGTCGACGCGCGCGAGCCGGCGTCGGGACAGATCGAGTTCCATCACCTGCGTCAGCTTGCCGGTGATGCGCAGCAGGTCCATGGGCAGGGCGTCCGGTTCGAGCCCGGCGCGGACATACAGGTACATCTCGCTCTGCCGCGCACAGCGGTAGGCGATGCAGGCGCTGCTCATTCGTCCTTGTCGTCCACCGGCTTCCACGCCACGCCCTTGATATCGCACAGCGGCTTGGACATGCGCTCGGGGTGATGCGGCTCGCCGTGGTCGCGATAAAACTCCAGCAGCGTTTGCAGGTCCGCGGCGTAATTGCCGCTGGGCGTCAGCGGCGGGCCGAACAGGATGGCCTTGCGCTTGTAATCGGCCGCGACCGGCTGGATGGGGACCTTGGCGCCGAGGGCGATGTGGTAATAGCCGCGCTTCCACTCGATGGCGTTGCTGCGGGTGCCTTCCGGCGCGATCAGCAGCAGCAGCGCCGGGTTGTTGTTGAAGGCGTCGATGCTCTGCTCGACTACGCCCTTGGGGCTGCGGCGATTGATCGGGATGGCGCCGAACCAGCGCAGCACCGGACCCATGATGCCCTTGAAGGCGCTGTCCTTGATCATCGTGCCGGCGCGCAGGCCGATCGCCATCATCGCCGTCAGGCCGATCACGCCATCGCGGTTGGAGGTGTGCGGCGCGCCGATCAGCACCATTTTTCGCAGGTTGGGAATCTCGCCTTCGACGCGCCAGCCCATCAGCCACAGCACAAGGCGGCCGAGTCCGCGCGAAAACAAATTGCCGCGGCGCGGGACCTCCGCTCCGATGGTGACATTCATGCCTGTTCTCCCTGGTGCATCCGCGCTGTGATCATGCGGTTCTGATCGGCGGCCCCCGGTGGATGATAGCGAGTGCTTCGCTGCATTGCCTGCTCTCTCCGGATGAGGCTTGTGCGTTTGCGATGGATGCCGTGTCGTCGCGCGACGTCGCAGCATCCGCGAGTGAGTGTGTTGCTGCCTGTTCTGGCGGTGACGATGCCACCCGCTATCAAC
>DATMTG010000321.1:0-12348 GCA_035565075.1 Stenotrophobium sp. | reverse complement strand
AGAGGGCTGAACGATGCCCGGCCCATTGACCGCATTGCACCGTTCGATCAGGCAGCTGTTCGTGCGCGCACCGCAGGCGCAACGCATCGACCTGCGCGGACGCCGGATCGTCGTCACCGGCGCGGCACGCGGCTCCATCGGGTACGAGACCGCGCGCAT
Organism: Stenotrophobium sp.; assembly: GCA_035565075.1. Lineage (GTDB taxonomy): Bacteria > Pseudomonadota > Gammaproteobacteria > Nevskiales > Nevskiaceae > Stenotrophobium. Next base: position 12,189 of record DATMTG010000321.1, on the reverse strand, counting down.
CCTCGCGAGCTGGGGCGCGGACGTGACCGTCAGTTCGCGCAGCAACGCACAGGCCCTGGCCGCGGATCTGCGCGCGCAACTCGCAGGCGTGCCGGGCTGCGGTGAAATCGATGCGCACGAACTCGATCTCTGTGAGACGGATTCCGTGAATGCGTTCGCCGCGTGGTATCGCGCCCGGCACGGCGAGCGGCTCGACGTGCTGGTCAATAATGCCGGCGTGCACCTCGACCTGTTGTCGCAATGGAAGACGCCACATGAAACCGCCGACGGCCATGAGATCCACTGGCGCACGAATTATCTCGGCACCATGCAGCTGACGATGCGGCTGCTGCCGCTGCTGCAGCGCACCGCCACGCAGACCGGCGATGCGCGCATCGTCAATGTCGTCTCGATGCTGCACGCCCGCGGTCGCAACGCCTGGCTGTTCGCACCGCAGGAACGCTACAACTCCTGGGTGGCCTACGGCACCTCCAAGCTCGCGCTGGTGCACGCCAGCCTCGAGTTGCAGCGTCGCTACGCAGCGTCCGCGAACGTGCAGGCGTATTGCCTGCACCCCGGCGCGGTCTACACCAACATCGCCGCCAAGGGACTCGCCGGAAATCCGCTGCTGGAATCCATCCGCAACTTCTTCGCGCCGGTCGAAGCCTTCTTCCTGCTCACGCCGCAGGAAGGCGCGCAGACGCAGATCCATTGCGCGACCCGTCCGGTTGCGCGTGGCGGACTCTATTATCGCGACTGCCGCCCGGCACCGGCGAGCGCGGACAGCGCCGATGCGCAGGTCGCCGCACGCCTGTGGCAGCAGACGCAGGACTGGATCGACACAAGAACCGGTGGCGACGGATCTGCCGCCGGGAGCAGAGCCTGACGGCAGCCCGCACAAGACCGGGCCTGATTAAGCGGGCCGCCCGGTTCGCGTCGCGCTCCGCGCCCCTGCAACCGTCATCCCCGGCGTTGGCTGGCGCCGGGGATGACAGCGGTCAATTGGCGCAGGCAGTCGAGCCGGGATACTTGCTCTCGTCGGCCGAGACGACATCCTCTATCCACTGCTGGATCAGGGCATGGCCTTCCTCGTCGACCACGCTGCGCGCCAGCGGCGGCATGCGCGCAGCCGGCGTGGTCGCAGTCGGGCCGATGCGGAATTCCATGATCGAATCGGCCGCGTTGCCCGGGTGGATGTCGTAGTGCCGGCCGTTGCTGCCTTCGGTGCCGGTGGCGGTCGGGCGCTTGCAGATGCCGTAGGTGTTATCGACCTTGCGCAGCGCGTCGAGGTAGAAGCCGGTGTTGGCGGCAAAGCCCCGCACGTTGTGGCAGTGCTGGCAGTTGGACTCCAGCCAGGCGCGTGCTCGCGACTCGACGTCCTGCGGCGAACCGGCGGCGAAACCGGAGTCGCCGGGCTTGTTGAACACCGGGATACGTTCGACCTTGGTTGCGATCTGCGTCGCCGGGTCGATGCCCAGATCGGCCGGGCAACCGGTCATCAGGCCATGGCTGCACCAGTACGCGATCTGGTTGACGCCCGCGACTTCGTGCCGGCCCTGGCCGGTGATGCGCTTCGACTCCGAGCGATACGCCTTGTTCAGCGCCCGGATCTTCGGCCCGATCGGCGCCGAGCCGGCTTCCTGGTCTTCGCGCGAATGGCAGCTCAGACATTGCAGGGCGTTGGGAATCAGGTAGCTGCTGGTGGAGCCGGCATGCACCTGTCCGGAATCGACGTCGGTGGTTTTCCACGACACTGAGGCAGTGCCGCCGCCCATCGCCAGCCGCGCGACCTTCTTGCCGCCCACCGTTTCCCAGATGTACGGCAGGCCGTCCCAGTGCACGCGTCCCTTGGAATTGACGCGCTTGATCAGCAGGCGCGTTTCGACCGGCTTCTCGGTGCCGGCGGCTTCATCGGCAAACGAGAAGGTCTTGGCGATGATGGTGCCGGTCGGGAAGGTGATGGCGGAATTGACGCCGTCCTGTGCCGCCGTGCGGTAAACCGCCTTGGTTCCTGGCGGCATGTAGGCGACGCGATACTTGACCGCGTAGTCGGAGAACAGCTTGGTGGTCAGCGAATACGGCACGCCGCCGCCGTTGGGCGTGCTGGTCGGATCTTCCGGATCGGCGAACAGATGATACTGGTCGAGCGTCGGGCAGTTGACCTTGGCGGCGTCGAAGTTGGCTTCGCCGGCAGCCACGGTCTTGCCGCACAGTTGCGCGACCTGCTCGTCGGTCGGCGCCGGATCGTAATCGCCGCTGCGCTTGAACGGCGGGATCACCACCGGATCCAGCAGCGGCAGGTTCTTGCCGTAGCGCGCCACGCACTGGTGCGCCGACATGTCGAAGCTCGACGGGAACTTCGCCAGCGCTGCCGGATCGAGATTGCTCGACACGATCAGCTCGAGGCCCTTGGTGCCGTTGAAGTTGGCGTACTTGATGCTGTCGCTGCTGAACTGGTTGTCGTCGTCGATGCACGAGAACCAGTCCGGCTTGATGCGCGGCGCGCCCGGCTTGCTGGTGTCGAACTTGTACTTGTTGTAGTGGCAGGAGGGGTTCGGGTCCTCGTTGGTCAGCAGCGGCTTGCCGCGCTCGTCGTGCGGGACCGGCTTGCCGTTGGCATCGAGCGGATACGGGCAATCGGGATCGTAGACATCGAGCAGCCCGTCCCAGAGGATATGCGCGCCGCGGACATTGAGCAGCGCCGGCGGACTGACATTGACCAGCGGCAGCGGACAGCTGAGCAGATTGAGCAGGCAGGCTGCCTGGTTCTTCAGTCCAACCAGCGCCGGCAGGAACCGGGCGAGGTCCATCGACTGCACCTCGGCGAGGGTCGGCAGCGGCAGGCCGTTGCCGTTGTTGAAGAACTTGTTCCTGAAGATGTGCAGTCCCTCGGTGTACCAGTCGATGCGCTTCTCGCTCGGCCGGCCGGCGCCGACCGGGAACAGCTCATAGCTGACATGCAGGATGCCGCCGGTATTGTTGTCGCGGAACTCGTTGTCGAAGATGTCGATGCGGTCGTAGGACAGCGTGATCATGCCGCTGCCGGCCGGCACGTTGCCGACGAAACCGCCGGAGGTGAAGTTGTAGGTGTTGTTGTTGCGCGAGATGTTGCCGTACATGCGCGAACGGTCGCCGTACTGGCGCAGGCCGTCGAGATCGTAGATCAGGAAACCGCCGGTATTGCACTCGGCGATGTTGTGGTTGTACTCGCCGCCGCGGACGTTTTCGATCTCGAAGCCGAACACGTTGTAGGCGGAACGGCTGTTCCTGATGATCGCCGTGTTGGTCTGGCCGACGTAGATGCCGGCGTCGGAGGCGCCGATCGACTCGGCGTGGTCGATGAGGATGTTCTCCGAAGACACCGGGTAGATGCCGTAACGGCCCGACTTCTTGCTGACCGTGTAATCCGGCGAATGCGTATCCGCCAGCGGATTGAGCTGGTTGAGCGGATCGTCCGGATTCTGCGTCGCCGGATCGGTGCAGGCGATTTTCAGCGCGGCAGAATCGTTCTTGAACGCGGTATCGGCCGTGATCGGCGCCGGGCTTTCGCGGCCGCCGCCGGACGACCACATCGCACGCACGCGCTGCAGGGTGCCGTGATCGACGCCACGCAACTCGATGCCGTTGCCGCCGGTATCGAGCACCGTCAGGTCCTGCACGGTGATGCCATGGACGTTGACCGCCAGGATGCCCTCGGGCGAGTTGTTGTGCTTGAACGACAGCACGGTCTTGTCGCGGTCGCAGCCGCTGATCAGGACGTCTTCGGTGTTGGTCAACTGCAGGGTGGAACTCAGATCGAAGAAGCCGCACTCGAACTTGATCTCGTCGCCGGGCGCGGCCTGCACCATCGCCGCGATCATGTCGCGGGTGGCGTTGGCCCCGGGAGAGATCGTGAAGAGGCGGCCCTGGACACCGCCGCCTCCACTGCCGCTGCCACTCGATGAGCTGCTCCCGCTCCCGCCTGAGGAGGAACTGCCGGCACCGCCGGTGCCACCGCCACCACAGGCCGCAATGAGAAACAGGCATGAAAACAAAGCTATACAGAGACGCATCGACGGCAGCATCATCAAATCTCCCTCGCCCCGGCTGCGGCCAAATGGCGGCAACCCCGATTGTTAAGATTTGTTAAGTATGCCGCGTCCGATGGATGCTGTCTCCGCTTGGGCTGCTTTTCCTAGTCGCTCCTCCACGATCTGGGCCGTGGGTTCATACCCGCGATTCAGGGCCCCGCGACCCAGACGCCGGCGCTGGCCTGGTCGCTGTCGTTGAGCCAGACACGACTCACCCCGGTCTGCGCCTTGGCCGCTTTGAGCAGTTCGTTCTGGTAGCCGTTGCGCGGCACCGCGAAGTGCGTGCCCGGAAACCAGGCCGCGCAATTCTTCTCGCCGTCGGCGAACGCGCCGTGTGCCGTCGTCACTTGCCAGGCGCTACCGTCCGAACAGGCATAGGCCAGGCTTTGCCCGCAGGCCTCGGCCTGAAAATAGCCCGCATCGTTGTGGACGGCGCAGCGCTGCGCCGGGTTCGCCAGCGGCTGGCCGTAAGCCCAGCTCCAGACGAAGCTGCGCAACTGCTCGGTGTGCGGATCGAGGAAATTGATCGACGGCATGTCGACGCCACAGCGCACCATCTCGCGGATCTGCGCCGGCGTCACCGGCTGCGCGGTGCCGCTGCCGGTAAGCACGTCGATCAGGGTGCTGGAGTCGTAGAAACGCGTCCACGAACTCTCATATTGAGCGCGCGTGAAATGGCAGTCGGGATACTGTGAACTGCCGAAGTCGGTGGACGGCCCCTGCAGGCGGTTGCGCTCGTCGTGGACGATTGCGTCCCAGCCGCTGTCGTGGCCGCAGCCCGAGGAATAGATCAGCACCTGCTTGCCGGCGGCGAGGATTTGCGCGGGACTGAGGTCGAGCGGAATCGGATGATCGCCGCAACTGCCGGCCGCTCCCGGTTCGCCGGGACGCAGGATCAGGTCCTTCGCGGAGGTCTTGCCGAGCGTGCTTTCGATGGCCGCAGCCGCGGCCGGGAACGACTGGCTGACATCGTCCACCGGATCGTCGAGATGCTCCTCGACATCGAGCACGATGACCTGGTCGGGATGCGCGTCCAGCCACGTGCGGATTTCCTGCAGGCCATCGGCCAGCGTGCGCTCGATGGTGCAGCCGATGTGATTGGTTTCGGCGTGACACAGCAGCGGCGCAAACGCCCCGGTCCTGACGCTGGGGAACCAGTGCACGTCCAGCTCGAGGCCGCGGATGTCCATGTCCAGCTGCTGGGTGAAGGAATAGAACTGGTCCGGGTCCAACCCCGACAGCGAGGGCGGCGTGCTGGCATTGGTGTAATTGAACGAGTTGTGCGTGGCCGGCACCAGCGCCTCGCGCAGCGGCAGGCTCAGGCCCAGTTGCCATTGCTGTTGCAGCGCCCGATGCACCGGGCCGCCTTGATACGCCTGCACCTCGCGGTCGCCGATGGCGCTGCCGCTGAACAGCGCGCAGAAATCGTCGGGCGCGCCGAGCGCGCGGCACTGGCTGGCGACGCCCTGCAGCGCGGTCGCCACCGCCTTGCACAGGGTTGCCGATTGCCCGCTCAGAGAGGTGAAGCAGCCTGCGGCCAGGCTGTACAGATCGCCGCCAAAGGCCTTGCAGAACCCGGCCGGCGCCGCCGCGCTGCACCCCTGCACCAGCGGCGCGGTGACGGCGGCGATGGCGCTGCACAGCGGCGAAAAACTGCTGCCCAGATCGTTACAGGCAGTCGCCAGGTCCGGTGCCGGGGGCGCGGCGTCGGACAGCACGCTGAGGCTCACGCTCGCCGCTGCCGAGGACGCGCCGCCATTGTCCACGGCGTAGCTGAAGCGGTCGGCACCGACATAATCCGCGTTCGGCGTGTAGGTGAACGTTGCCTGGTCCAGCGTGACGCTGCCGTGCGCTGGCGACGTCACGATGACGAAACGAATGGCATCGCCGACCGGAACGGCGACCAGCCCGGCCGTTACCGGTGTCGACTGCGCCGTCACCGCCTCGATGTCCTGCGCGGTCGCCGTCGCGTCAGGCGGATGCCCCGGGTTTGCGCCCTCGTGCCCGCCACCACATCCGGCCAGCAGTGCAAGGACGGCAACCGCTGCAAGTTTCCTGATGAGCATCCTTCCCCCGTACCTGGCCATGGGCCGGCTTGCCGGCCCCGATCTGCCGGACGATTGTCAGCCGGCGGGCAGCGCAATGCCAGCCGCCCGAAGCGGCAGGCACAGGGAAAATCAGCTCTGTCTGCGGCACCCCGGGTCCGGGGTGCGCCGCTCAATGCATCTGCGCGCGCAACTCGCGGATCGTGCTGTGGTGATGCTGGGCACTCCAGTAATGGCGCTCGAGCAGATCATGGATTTCCGGCGGCGTATCCTCGCGCACCGCCTCGGCCAGCTGCTGTTCGGCTTTCTTTTCGTCGCCTTCGACCTCGTCGAGGATCACGTCCTCACGGCGGCCCAGCGCCGTCACCTTGAGGTGCATCAGGGTACGGTGCAGCGTGTTGCCAAAGGTTCCGATTTCCGCCGGATGGCCGCCGAGCTTGTGCACGGCCTGCTGCATCTCGTGCGCGGCATCGCTGAAGAATCGCGAATAGTCCGAGAGCGACTGTTTGAGGGTATCGTGATAGGCCTCTTCGGCCGCTGCGCGCAGGCAGCTCTCGCTGTTCTTGGCCGTCACGATCAGGCGGTTGAGCAGTGTGATGGTGTCGATGTCGTTCATGTCGGGCGCTCCTCTGGTTCAGGCTACACCACACCTGACCGATGCCCGTAACATGCCGCAACCCGACAGATCCAAACGTCCAACCCGCGGGATCGGCAAGCGACATCGCAGGGCGGCTGGTCACAGCCTAGCGCGTTCGGCGCGATGTGAACAGTTGCGCCAAAGACCGTTCCGAAACAATCGCTTGGCGGCTCCGGATGCGGGTATCGCGGGTCAGCGCCGGATATTCGCCTCGACCCAGGCCGCGTATGCCTGCATGAACTTCTGCAGGAATCCACGGGTAGCCTCGTTGACCAGCCTGCCGTCGGCGTCGAACAATTTATCGGCGCCACCGATATAGGCTTCGGGTTGCTGCAACATCGGCACATTGAGAAACACCAGCGACTGGCGCAGATGATGGTTGGCGCCGAATCCGCCTATCGCGCCGGGCGAGGCGCTGACGATGGCGCCCGGCTTGCCGTCCCAGACGCTGTGCCCGTAGGGCCGCGAACCGACGTCGATCGCGTTCTTGAGCGCGCCGGGCACCGAGCGGTTGTATTCCGGCGTCACGAACAGCACCGCATCCATGCTTTTCATTTTCTGGCGGAATGCGCTGTAGGCCGCGGGTGGCGTATCGCCATCGGTGTCCTGGTTGTAGAGCGGCAGTTCGCCGATCCCGACCATTTCCAGCGCCAGCGAAGCAGGCGCCAGAGCCGTCAGCGCCTGCGCCAGTTTCCGGTTGACCGAATCCTGTCGGAGGCTGCCGACGATGACGGCAACCTTGCGGGTATTGCTCATGGGAGGTTTCCTTTTCGTGCGTTATTTTTTCTTGACGATGAATCCGTACAGCACCAGCAGGATGATCGCGCCGACGACCGCGCCGATGAAGCCGGCGCCCTGCCCGGGTTGGTAGAAACCCAGTGCCTGCCCTGCGTAGGTGGCCAGGAACGAACCGCCGATGCCCAGCAGCACGGTCAGGATGAAGCCCATGTTCTCCTTGCCGGGATGCAGCCATTTCGCCAGCAGGCCGACGACAAAACCGATGAGGAGGGTCCAGATCAGGTGCATGTGTGCGCTCCGCGTCAGGGGGTATCCCGAGAATACCCGGAACCGGGCAAAACGGCACCGTGTGTCTACCGCGTCGCCGGCATTGCCTTCATACTGGCGGGATGAAACGACTGCAGGCGCTCATCGCACGGGACGGCCATGTGTTCGTCCCTGCGCAGGACATGCGCGCCGTGCTGGAGCGGCACGGTCCGCTGGGCGACTGGGCCGCGTTTGCCGCCAGCTGGAACGATCTGCATCCGGACCGCTACATGGCCGACAACGGCCGCTACCGCCGCCGCCGGCATGCGGTTTACACCGCGACAGTCGCCGGCGACATCACGCGCGCCGCGCACCAGCCGCATTACCAGAGCCGCGAGTACAACGCGCTCAACGGCGGTATCGCGCGCTGGTTCGAGCCGCTCGCCCCCGCCGTCAGCGACAGCCCGACGCTGCACACGATCCTGCATTTCTGCCATCGCCTGTTCGGCCGGCTGGCGGGCGCCGCCTGCGCCTGGCACATCGAGATCCACCAGTTCCGCATCGAGGCCACGCCCGGAATGCAGGGCCTGCCGACCCCCGAAGGCATGCACCGCGACGGCGTCGATTACGTGCTGGTGCTGATGATCTGCCGGCACAATCTCGCACCCAGCGGCACCACCATGATCCACGCACCGGACGGGCGCCCACTGGGCAGCTTCACGCTGACACACCCCTTCGACGCGACGCTGATCGACGACCGGCGCGTGCTGCACGGCGTGACGCCGGTGACGCCGCTGGACCCGGCGCAGCCGGCCTACCGCGATGTGCTGGTGGTGACGTTCCGACGCGCCTGAGCGGGTCTGCAGCAGACCGCGAATCCCTACCTTGCCGACCGCGCCAGAATCAACGGCAATCGGTTGCCGTACCACTGCGCGCCGCGTCCGGAACCATGGACGAGCCTCAGGGCGTGGGAAGGTAGCGCACGCCGGTCATTTCCTCCGACAGGCGCCAGAGTCTTGCGGCGGTCCCCGGGTCTTGCGCGGCGCGGCTGCTGCCGACTTTTCTGGGCAGGCCGCGAAACTCGAATAGCCCGCGAGGGCCGTAGTAGTCGCCACCGTGAACGTCCGGCATGGTGGCGGCATACAGGGTCGGCCACGCGCCCATCTTCGCCGGCTGCGCGAGAATGATATTGCCGATCTGCACCGCCAGTCGCTTGAGCATCGAGCCTTCGGACGCGGCCCCGACGATATTGGTTGCGGCATAACCCGGATGCGCCGCCACCGAAATAACGGTCGAGTGCGCGGCCTGCAATCGCCGGTTCAGCTCGAAGCTGAACAACAGGTTGGCAAGCTTGCTGCGCGCGTAGCCCTCGCCCTTGCGGTAGGTCTCGCGCTGCCAGTGCAGATCGTCGAGATTCAGCCCACGGGTGCCGCGATGGGCGATGCTGGCGACGCTGACCACGCGCGCGGCTGGTGCCGCACGCAGGCGATCGAGCAGCAGGCCGGTCAGGGCGAAGTGGCCGAGGTGATTGGTGCCGATCTGCATTTCAAAGCCGTCGCGCGTCAGCTGGTACGGCAACCCCATGACGCCGGCGTTGTTGCAGAGGATGTCGAGTTGCGGATGGCGCTGGCCGTAGGCGGCAGCGAATTCGCGCACCGATTCGAGGCTCGACAGGTCCAGCGTCATCAGCTCGACCCGGGCGCCGGCCACGCGCCGCCGGATGTCGTCGAGCGCCGACTGGGCCCTGGCGGCATTGCGGCAGGCCATGACGACGCTGGCCCCGGCTGCGGCCAGCGCGGCCGCGGTTTCCAGGCCGAGGCCGCTGTTGGCGCCGGTGACGATCGCCCGCTTGCCCGTCAATGCGGGGATCCTGCCCGTGTTCCATGCCGCCATGTGTGATCGCCCCCTGGGCACCTCGCTGCCGGATTCCGGCGATGCTCGCATCCAGCCGTCGCCACGGTCAATCGTGACAGCGCCCTGCGGCTGCGGCATGCTGGCCCTGCCGGAATCTACTGCAAACAGGTGACGCCGCCCGCAGGCGGCGAAGGTATTTTGACCGGACAGGATGGGTACCGTGCGCTCATCGCGCCAGATACCGCAAGCCGCCAAGCGGCCCAAGACGACATCCCGAACATCGCGAACGCGGCGAACTGAACCGCAAATCAGCGCAGGGGAGAGCTTATGAAAATACTGCGACAACTGTTCCTGGTGCTGCTGGCCATCGCCGCCATCGGCCTGCTGGTGTACCTGGTGCGCAAGACCCAGAGCGTCGACGGCGACCTCCATCTCCAGCGACTGGCCAACATCCGCACGGTCAACAACCTGGATGCGGCGCTGGACCGCGCACTGACCCAGACCCGCGTCTCCTCGCTGTCGGCGACCGGCGACGCGCTGACCGCCACCACGCAGAAACTCGGCGGCGCCCTCGACGCGCTCGACAAGGGCCCGCAATCGCTGCGGCACCTGAGCCCGAAACTGGACAAGGACCTCGACACCTTCCTCAACACCATCGAGGACAAGTCCGAACTCGGCTTCGATTTCGAAGCGCGCAACATCATGCTCAACCAGCGCCTGATCAACAGCGTCGATGCCGTGCCGCACACCGCCGACCAGATCGATGCGGCGCTGCCGAAAAAGATGGCGGCGGCCGACCGCGACCATCTGCACGCCGACCTGAGCCAGCTCAAATCCGAAGTCATCACCTACGCCGTCACGCCGACGCCGATCAACGGCCCGGTCATCGACAAGCTGCTGGCGGACCTCGATGCCGCCGCCAAGAACCAGCCGCAGGACCTGCAGAACCTGATCCTGACTCTGGCCGGCCACGCCAAAGAGGCGATGGCGGACAAGGACGACCTGGTCAAGAAACTCAGCGACTTCCTCAATCGTCCGACCGGACCGCAGTTGCAGACCGTGCTGGAGGACTACAGCAACTGGCACGAACACGAAGTCTCGGTCGCCAACCAGTACCGTCTGCTGCTGGCCGGCTACACCGCGATCCTGCTCCTGGTGCTGGCGTACCTGGGCGTGCGCCTGGCGCGCAGCTACCGCGATCTCGACCGCGCCAACGCCGGACTGCAGCGCGCCAACGAGACCCTGGAATCCCAGGTCGAGACCCGCACCCACGACCTGAGCGTGGCGCTGACCGACCTGCGGGCCTCGCAGTCGCAGCTGATCCAGTCCGAAAAGATGGCGTCGCTGGGCCAGATGGTCGCCGGCGTCGCGCACGAGATCAACACGCCGCTGGGTTACGCCCGCAGCAATGCCGAGATCGTGCGCAACTCGCTGAACGACCTCGGCACGCTGGCCAAGGCGCAGACCCGCGCGCTGAACCTGATGACCTCGGACGCCGCCACCGACGAGGAAGTGGCGCAGGCGCTGGGCGATGCGCAGGCGCTGGGCGAATCGCTCAACCCGGAAGAACTGACGGTGGACCTCGACAACCTGCTGGCCGATACCGACCACGGCCTGGTGACGATCGCCGAACTGGTCTCCAGCCTCAAGGATTTTTCGAGGGTCGACCGCTCGCGCTCCGACCTGTTCAACGTCAACGACGGCCTCGACTCCTCGCTCAAGATCGCCAACAACCTGCTCAAGCACCGCATCGAAGTGGTCAAATCCTACGGCGTACTGCCCAGGATCGAATGCTCGCCATCGCAGCTCAACCAGGTGTTCCTCAACCTGCTGACCAACGCCGCGCAGGCGATCGAGGGCGAGGGCAGGATCTACCTGCACACCACCGCCGACGACAGCGGCGTCAACATCCGCATCCTCGATACCGGCAGCGGCATGCCGGAAGAAGTGCGCAAGCGCATCTTCGAACCGTTCTTCACCACCAAGCCGGTCGGCAAGGGCACCGGCCTGGGGCTTTCAATCGTGTTCCGCATCATCGAAGATCACGGCGGCAGCATCGAGGTCCGCTCGACCCCGGGCAAGGGCAGCGATTTCAAGATCCGCCTGCCGTTGAAGCAAAAGGCCACGATGCAGGCCGAACCTGCATTGAGCAGCGCGGCATAAATCCGGAAGATCACACCATGGAAGAAACCCCAATCAAGTCGCGCGTGCTGTTCGTGGACGACGAGCCACGCATCCTCAGCACCATGCGCATGCTGTTTCGCGGCAAGCACGAGATGTTCTTTGCCGACAGCGGCGCCGCGGCGCTGGAGCTGCTCAAGACCCAGACCGTCGACGTCATCGTCAGCGACCAGCGCATGCCGGGCATGACCGGCATAGAGCTGCTGCGGGCGGCGCGCGAACACAACCCCAGCGCGATGCGCATCCTGCTGACCGGCTACTCCGACCTCAATGCCATCATCGGCTCGATCAACGAAGGCGAGATCTTCCGCTTCGTCAACAAGCCCTGGTCCAACGACGACCTGATCACCACCGTGTCGCGCGCGGTGACCGCCGCGCGCGCCAGCATGGCGGCGGCGGCAAGTGCGGCGGCTTCCGGCGACGAGCCGGCCGGCGCTGC
>DATMTG010000320.1:0-2432 GCA_035565075.1 Stenotrophobium sp. | reverse complement strand
GTCCCAGACGATCGGCGCATGCAGGCGGTCGCGCAGGTATTCGAGATCGCGCTTGAACGTGGCGAGCGAGATTTCAAGCTCGCCCTGTATCTGTTGCCGGGTGATGATCCGATGTTCGTGTAGCCGGCGGATGATGCGCTGGAAACGCTCAGTCCGGTCCATGGACGCCTTGCATGACGGGAAGCCTCAGTGAGTGCCGTAAAGCTGGTGGCTATGGTGCACTTTTGGCTCCCAAAGCGCGATGCCCCGCTCCACCTCGGCCTCCTGGATGACTTCGCCGCCGTCGATCGAGGCGGTGTCCACGAACGCCGACTCCAGCGTGCGCACCAGTCCGCGGACATTGCCATGCCAGCGGCATTCGCGGATCGTGCGCCAGGCCTGTGCACTGAGCCCGCTAACGGCGGTCCACGAGGTGCAGCGCGCGGACAGGCGCGCCAGCGTGGTGGCGATCACCGCGATCATGTCCTCCTCGCGGGCGGCGAGTTCCGGCACCTCGAGCACGGAGGCGCCCATGCGCGTGAACTCGTCCAGGTTCACGGCATTCTGCAGGTGCTCCCAGCTGCGATTGGTGGCGAACAGCAGCGCGGACTCCATCTGCTGCTTGGCGGAAGCGCCATACGGCAGGTACTGGCCGTTATCCAGCGCCTCCATCAACACTTCCATCACCGCACCGGTGACGCCATGGCTCTCGTCGAGGAAACAGACGCCGTCCCGTGCATGGGCAAACGCGCCGGTGCGCGACCCGGCGCCCGGAAACGCTCCGGAGACGTGCCCGCACAGCAGCGACTTGATCGCTGCCTTGTCGCCGGTGTTTTCCGCCGACAGGTTCACCGAGACGAAACGCCCGCGTTCGCGAACCAGGAAATAGTAATAGGCCAGCGAAGTCTTGCCGCTGCCGGGCCCGCCCAGCAGGCAGCAGCGCATGATGCCGTTGCGGGCGAACCCGCGGATGCGCGCCACCAGCGCCTGCAGTTCGGGACTGAAGACATAAAAATTCCGTATCGGGCTGTTTTCGACTTCGGTCGACATCGGCATGCGGATGACATTGTCCTCCCGCACCGGCACCAGCCGGCTGACCAGCTTTTCCGCGACCTCGGCGATATCCTGCGCCAGCAGCAGGCGTACGCCGCCGAGACGGCTTTCATTGGCGCGGCGCTCCAGCCAGCGCCCCAGCGCCGCCAGTTGCAGTGGATTGATCGCAATGATGAGCGTGGCCATCCGTCCGTTGCGCCGTGCCGCAAGCACCTGGTCGACCAGCCCATCGAGCTGTGAAGGTTCCACGAACAGGCTGAGCAGGAACTCGCTCTTCAGCGGCATCCCGGATGCCGTGGATGTGATCGGCATGAACTCGCAGTGCTCGCCCCCGGGCAACTGCCGCTCGAGGATCGCCAGATCGTCCGTAGCCCTGAGCGACAGGTCGTTGGCAAAGACCTGCAGATACGGGGCGACCTGCGGGCTCATGGCAGGCTGCGCTTCACTGGGGCGATCCGAGTTCTTCCAGAACATGTGAAACTCCTGAACGTGACGACTGCTTCAGGATACGGCGGGCTTCGCAGAGGATTGAGCCGGAGGCGACCAACGGAGCATGCGCGCCGATGAACCGGAAGCGCCAGAACCAGGACGCTCAGAGCCGGATGAAGTACGGCAGCGCCATCAGCACGATGCCGATCGCCGCCAGCGCCCATGAATCGGAGATGAAGAAGGTGTAGCCGATCAGGCCGATGCCGCTCAGCAGCGGCACCAGCTTTTGCTGCTTGCGCCCGTACATGAAGTAGCCGACGCCGATGGAACTGAACAGCAGTCCCAGCAACAGCGAAGCGGTGCTACCCGACAGCATGGCAGTTCCTAGAGGTGGCCATCGAGAAATTTACGCGCCTTGCCCAGCCATGATTCCGTCTCCGGGGTGTGTCGCCCGGCTTCGCCGCTCAGCGTGTCGCCGAACTGGCGCAGCAGCTCCTTTTGCTGCTTGCTGAGCTTGACCGGCGTTTCCACGCGCACGGTGCAGATCAGATCGCCGGCCGGCCCGCCACGAACGGATTTCACGCCCTTGCCGCGCAGCCGGAACTGCTTGCCGCTCTGGCAGCCTTCGGGGATGTGCAGGGTTTCCCGACCCTGCAGGGTCGGCACGTCCTTGTCGCCGCCCAGGGCCGCATCGATGAACGAGATCGGAATCGTGCAGAACAGGTCGCTGCCGTCGCGCTCGAAAAAATCATGCGGCTTGACGTTGATCTGCACGTAAAGATCGCCGGGCGCGGCGCCGCGATCGCCCGGCTCGCCCTCGCCGGACAGGCGGATGCGGTCGCCGGTATCGACGCCGGCCGGCACCTTCACCGACAGCACCTTGTCTTCCTCGACACGGCCGTTGCCGTGGCAGGTCTTGCAGGGCTTGGCGATGATCTGGCCACGGCCGCCGCAGTTGTGGCAGGCCTGCT
>DATMTG010000319.1:0-5136 GCA_035565075.1 Stenotrophobium sp. | reverse complement strand
CTGGCGGCGGTACCCACTGGTAGCTCCAGGTTTCGCTCAGGGGCTGTCCGTTGAGGCGCAGGTAAAGCCGGAAATCGATCGGCTCGGTGCTGTCGTCCGTCGGCCTGAGATCGAACATCGCGCGATAGCCGTCGATCTCTTGCAGCGGCCGCGCCGAGGTGATCTCGACTGTGCCGCGCGAGGCCCAGATGACCGGCTCGACCTTGGCCTTGGGCCCCAGCAGCGGCAGGTCGCCGCCGGCAAAATCGACCACGAAGCGCCGCGAGTAGTATTTGCGCTTCTGTCCGATCACGCCGCCGACGCCGGTCCGCGTCGCCACCACCTGCGCCAGCGAGGGCTGCATCGGCATCCGCTGCCCCCAGGACAGGCGATAGCTGAACAGCAATTCCTGCCCCGGCTGGGGCTTGGCCGCCGGATTCCAGTAAGCCACGATGTTGTCGTAGGTCTCGTCCGGCGCCGGCAGCTCGACCAGTTGCACTGAGCCCTTGCCCCAGTCGTGCCCGGGCACCGGCTTGGGCTGCACCCACAGGCTCGGCCGGCGATCGTAGAACACGCCGTCGTCCTGGTAGTGGTCGAAATTGTGATCGCGCTGCATCAGGCCGAAGCCTCGCGGGTTTTCGTCCATGAACGAATTCACCCGCACGCCGGCCGGGTTCACCAGCGGCCGCCAGATCCATTCGCCACTGCCGGTGTCGATCGACAGGCCATCGGAGTCGTGGATCTCCGGGCGCCAGTCGGTCGCCATGCGCCGGTCGTTCTCACCGTAGAGGAACATGCTGGTCAGCGGCGCCACGCCCAGGCGCTCGATCACCGCGCGCGGATACAGCGCCGCATCGATGTCCATGGTCAGCGGTTCGCCCGGCGTAATGTCGAAGCGGTAGGCGCCGGTGACGCTCGGCGATTCCAGCAGGGCATACAGCGTCAGCCGGTTGGCGTCGGCAGCGGGACGTTCCAGCCAGAACGCGGTGAAGACCGGGAACTCCTCGGGGCGGCTCATGCCGGTGTCGATCGCCAGGCCGCGCGCAGACAGTCCGTACTGCCCGGTCGCCCCGACCGCACGGAAATAGCTGGCGCCCAGGAACACCGCAAGGTCGGCGTTCCAGTTGGTGTGGAAGTTCACCCGCAGCCCGGCGTAGCCCAGCGTCCTGGGCAGGCTGCGCGCGGAAATGCCGGCCTTGCTGAGATCGAACATGCCGGGATCGTAGGCCAGCAGCCGGGCCTGTCCATCGACCACTTCGTGGATGCGCACCGCTTCGCGGTAGCTATAGCCAAGGTGGAAGAACTCGATCCGGAAGTTCAGGTTCTTGTCGGCCCACAACGCGTGCTCCGGTCGCAGGCGTATCGACTGGAACTGGTCGTACGTGAGGTTCTCAAGCGCCTTGGGCAAATCCCGGGGCGGCGGCACATACGCCATGCCCGCCAGCGCGCGCGCATGCCCCTTGAGCCAGGCGTAGTCGAACGGCTGCGGATCGGCCGGCGACTTCGACGAAGACGCAAACACGGCCCGGGTCGGCAGGCCGGCCGCAGCGATGGCCACCGCCGACTTGAGAAAATCACGTCTGAGCATGACAGCAGTTCCTGAATTACCAGAAGTTCGAAAATGCCCCGCCACAGCGGGCCTGCGGGATGCACATCATATTCGTTTGCCCATCCCGCCGGGACCCAGGACCCCCGCACGCGCCGGACGTTTACCTTACGCGGGCAACAACTTACAATGCGCGCCCCCAAGTGGTGATGTAGCTCAGACGGTTAGAGCGCGGCACTCATAATGCTGAGGTCGGTGGTTCGATTCCACTCATCACCACCACTCCCTTCAACAATTGGCGAGAGCCTCCATCCGGGGCCTGCGCAGCGGCCTGCGCCTGTAGACTATATTCGGATCGATCGGGCCGGTGCAGACGCACCTGGCCTGTCAGCGTTCACGCATTCGAAGGCATCGGACTCCATGCACCCGTCTCCAGAAAAGACCTCCAGCAGCAAGCCCCCCACACCCGACCCGGCCAGCGCCGCACGCCTGCAGGCCGGTCCGGAAGGCACACGCACCAGCCTCCTCGTCGCTGGTGTTTTTTTCATCATCGGCCTGCTTTTCACGCAAGCGCTGGTGGTCGCGCAGGAAAAGACGCTGCAGAACCAGTTGCGCGAACAGACGATCCTGCATGCAGCCACCATGAGAGCGCGTCTTGAAAGTGCGCTCAATTCCACCGTCTTTCTTGCACAGGGACTGGTCGCATACATCAAGAGCGTGCGCAAGACGCAGCCCGAAAATGTCGTGGACGCCCTGCGGGCCGTCTACGAGGCCAGCGATCGCATCCGCAATATCGGCCTGGCTCCAGGCAATACCCTGACCTACATCTACCCACTGAAGGGAAACGAGGCGGCACTGCACCTGCATTACCGGGATAACGCCGCGCAATGGCCGAGCGTTCAACGCGCCATGCAGCTGCGGGAATCGGTACTGGCAGGCCCGGTGAAACTGGTACAGGGTGGGCGCGGCATCATCAACCGGACCCCGGTTTACCTGTCCGACGGCAGTTACTGGGGCATGATCAGCGTCGCCATCAACCTGGACAAATTGCTCGACGATGTCGAGCTTTCGGCCTCTGCCGAGGGTATGCGCTACTACCTGCAGGGCGATAATGCGGGCACGACGGGGGAAGATGCCATCGTCGGCTCCGCGGATATTCTCCGCAGCGATCCCATCCGCATGCAGATCACCGTGCCCGGCGGACACTGGACTCTGATGGCGGTGCCTGAGCAGGGATGGGTCGTCCCCAGGTTGCCGCTGCTCGTGCTGCGCGTGATCGGCAGCCTGCTCTCCATTTTCGTCGCCGGCTTTGTCTGGTCACTCCTTCATGGCCGTGCGACGGCCCGTTATAACAATGCCCAGCTCGCGCTGCTCAACGAAAAGCTGCAGGTGATGAATGGCCAGCTGGAAGAAGTCACCCGGCAGGATGCGCTTACGGCCATCGCGAACCGCCGCGCCTTCGACGAGAATTATCTACGTGCCTGGGCTCACGCCCAGCGCAACCAGAAGCCCGTGACCCTGCTGATGATCGACATCGACCATTTCAAACAGATCAACGATACCCATGGCCACGCGGCCGGGGACCTGTGCCTGGTCGAGGTCGCCCGCAGGCTGTCCGGCTGCCTTCGCCGCGGCGACGAGCTGCTGGCCCGGTACGGTGGAGAAGAATTCGTCGCGCTCAGCCCCGGCACGACGCAGGTCCAGGCGCTGGACCTGGGCGAGCGGCTCCGCTCGGCGATCTGCGCTGACAGCATAGTCATGCGGCTCGCCGATCCGGTGCGGGTTCAGGTGACGATCAGCGTCGGCGTGGCGACCGTGGCACCGGACGGCCGCCTCGGGCCCGGTGACCTCTGCGCAGCCGCCGATGCGGCACTCTACCGCGCCAAGAAGGACGGCCGAAATCGCGTGCGCGCGGCCGAAGAAGTCAGGGCGCAGACAACCTTCAGAGAGTCCGCGCCTTCAGGACCGCAGGGTGTATAAAACGCCATTGAAAATTCCACCGGGACGGATTCACGCATGAATCTCTCACGCCTGCTTCCCGACCGTTTCACGCTGTCGCTGATCGCGACGGTCGGCGTTGCCAGCCTGCTGCCCTGTCGCGGGATGGCGGCATCGGCGTTCGACGTCTTCACCAACATCGCCATCGCGCTGCTGTTCTTCCTGCACGGCACGCGGCTGTCGCGCCAGGCCATCGTCAACGGCGCGACGCACTGGCGCCTGCACCTGCTGGTGGTCGCCAGCTCATTCGCGTTCTTCCCGCTCATGGCACTGGCGCTCAAGCCGGTGCTGGCGCCGCTGGTCACGCCCGGGCTGTACGCCGGCGTCATCATCATGTGCACGATGCCCTCGACGGTGCAGTCGTCGATCGCCTTCACCTCGATCGCGCGCGGCAATATCTCCGCCGCGGTGTGCAGCGCGTCGCTGTCGAGCCTGCTCGGCGTATTCCTGACCCCGCTGCTGGTCGGCCTGCTGCTGATGCGGCACCAATCCGAGAGCTCATCGCTGCACGCGGTCTTCGACATCGTCATGCAACTGCTGGTGCCCTTCATCGCCGGGCACCTGTCGCAGCGCTGGATCGGCGAGTGGGTCGGCCGTCACGGCGTGCTCGTCGGCGCGGTAGATCGCGGCTCGATCCTGCTGGTGGTCTACACCGCGTTCAGCGAAGCGGTGGTCGAGGGCCTCTGGCACCAGGTCACACCCGACGCGCTGCTCGGCCTGCTGCTGGTGACCAGCCTGATGCTGGCGCTGGCCTTGATGACGACCACGTTTGCCGCACGCGGCTTTGGCTTCGGCAAGGAGGATGAAATCGCCATCGTCTTCTGCGGATCGAAAAAAAGCCTGGCCAGCGGCCTGCCGATGATCAAGGTGATTTTTGCCGGCCAGGCGATCGGCGTGGCGGTATTGCCGCTGATGCT
Source organism: Stenotrophobium sp. (assembly GCA_035565075.1). Lineage (GTDB taxonomy): Bacteria > Pseudomonadota > Gammaproteobacteria > Nevskiales > Nevskiaceae > Stenotrophobium. Next base: position 696 of record DATMTG010000319.1, on the reverse strand, counting down.
GTTCCACCAGATCCAGCTGATGGTCTGCGCGGTGCTGGCGCAGCGCTACGCCGAGCGGAAATCGCCCGGCGCTCATTCAGCGGAGTCCTAGTCCGGCGGTCAGCGCTTTTTCTTAGGCGCAGCCTTGTTGCGCGCCGGCTTGCGCTTGCCGGGTTTCATCGCCTTTTCCATGCGCGCGATGAGGTCCTTGTCGTGTTCGTCGCGATAGGGCTTTTCGTCGAGATTGGCCGGCACTTTGCTCAGGCGCTCGTCGCCGATGCGCTTGACGAATTTCTGCATGAAGCGGTCGTAGGCGCGCCACTCGATGCCGTCGCCGCGCACCGCGGCCTGCTCGGCGCGCGTCGCAATCTGGTGCGCGTGCAGGTAGTGCAGGTCGAGTTCGTCGATCAGGGTTTTTTCGACGGTCTCATGCAGCACCAGGTAGCGGTCGACCGGCACCGACTTGCCCTTGTACGTGAACGTCTCCGGCAGGTGGCGATCGATGTAGATGGTCTTGCCGTCGAGGCTGTAACCGGCCAGATAGGGGATATCGTGCCGGCGGTCGAGCCTGATGCGCCGCAGGATCGCGTCCAGTGCGCGCTCCAGCATCAGCGTCGAAACATACCAGTCTGGAATCCGCAGTTTCTTGTGCGGTGCCGCGGGATGGCAACTGTGTGATGGCATGCGCGATCTCCTCGAGAAAGTAACCAGGCCACG
>DATMTG010000318.1:0-6200 GCA_035565075.1 Stenotrophobium sp. | reverse complement strand
CCACATGTCCCGGGTGACCGGCTTCATCATCGGCGCCACCTGCAGGGCGCGCCTGACGACTCCGGGCACTGCCGCCATTGGGTAAAACGCCAGCACCTGCTTGACAAAGCCCAGCGTCAGCCGCAGATCGTCGCGGCCGCTATAGAACGCCCCGACGCCGATGACGCAGCCTTCGCGTTCGGCAACCCAATGAGTGCGGTACCCCTGATAGCCGCTGCCGTCGGCGAACGCGTAATGCAGGAAGTCCAGCGCCGTCTTGCCCGCACCCCGCAGGATGTAGTCGAAGGCTTCCGGCCCGGCGCTGTAGACCATCGGCGCGGCGACCTTCGCATCTGCTGCCACTGCCGGCCTGATATTCAAAGCCATTTCAGAACGCTCTCACGTCTACGAAATGCCCTGCGATTCCTGCCGCTGCAGCCATCGCCGGCGACACCAGGTGAGTGCGCCCACCCTGCCCCTGGCGACCTTCAAAATTTCGGTTGCTGGTACTGGCGCAACGCTCACCCGGCTCCAGCCGGTCGGCATTCATCGCCAGGCACATCGAACAACCCGGTTCGCGCCACTCGAAACCGGCGGCGAGAAAAATCTTATCCAGCCCCTCTGCCTCAGCCTGTTTTTTCACCATACCGGAGCCCGGCACGACCATCGCCCGTTTCACATTTGCCGCACGGGTCTTGCCCTTGACGACGCTTGCCGCCGCACGCAAATCCTCGATGCGCGAATTGGTGCAGGAACCGATAAACACTTTGTCGATCCGGATCTGCTCGATCGGCGTGTTTGCGGTCAGGCCCATGTAGGCCAGCGCCTTTTCCATGCCCGAACGCTTGACCGCATCGCTCACCTGCGACGGATCGGGCACGCGCGCATCCACCGGCAGCACCATTTCCGGCGACGTGCCCCAGGTGACCTGCGGCTGGATGCCCGCCGCCTCGATCACGACTTCGCGATCGAAGCTGGCGCTTTCATCGGTATGCAAGGTCTTCCACCAGGCAATCGCCTTCTCCAGGTTCTCGCCCTTCGGCGAAAACGGGCGGTCCTTCACATAGTCGATCGTGGTCTGGTCGACCGCGATGATGCCGGCGCGCGCGCCGGCCTCGATCGCCATATTGCAGACGGTCATTCGGCCTTCCATCGACAAGGCCGCGATGGCTTCACCCGCAAACTCGATGGTGTAACCGGTCCCACCCGCGGTACCGATCTCGCCGATGATGGCCAACACGATGTCCTTGGCGGTGATGCCGGGGCCGACGTGACCACGCACCGTGACGCGCATGTTCTTCGATTTCTTCAGCACCAGCGTCTGCGTCGCCAGCGCATGCTCGACTTCGGACGTGCCGATGCCGAAAGCCAAGGCACCGAAAGCGCCATGCGTGGATGTATGCGAATCGCCACAGACCACGGTCATGCCCGGCAACGTCGCGCCCTGCTCCGGGCCGATGACGTGGACGATGCCCTGGCGCAGATCGTTCATGCGGAATTCGGTGATGCCAAATTCTTCGCAATTACTGTCCAGCGCATCGACCTGCGTGCGCGAAATCGGGTCGGCAATGCCCTGCGAACGGTCCGTGGTCGGCACGTTGTGGTCGGCGACGGCCAGGTTGGCCGCCGTGCGCCAGGGCTTGCGGCCATTCAGACGCAGGCCGTCGAAGGCCTGCGGGCTGGTCACTTCGTGCACCAGGTGCCGGTCGATGTAGATCAACGCCGAACCGTCGCCACTGTCGCGCACAACGTGCGCATCCCACAATTTGTCGTATAGCGTCTTTTGCATGTCACACCTCGTTGATGCCGCGCATCTTAGGCGCCTGCCTCACATAACTCCAATGAATCGTTTTTATATATTCAATTCCATTAGTGCATAATACCGATCATGGATACGCAGACGCTTTCCGCTTTTGTCGAAGTCGCGGATTCCGGCTCGTTCTCACGCGCCGCAGCGACCCTGCACCTGTCGCAGCCGGCGATCAGCAAGCGTATTGCTGCGCTGGAAGCGCAACTTGGAAAATCCCTGTTCGACCGCGTCGGCCGCAGCATCAAGCTGACCGATGCGGGCCGCACCTTGCTGCCCTACGCACGCCGCGCGTTGCAGGATGTCGAAGACGGCCGCCGCGCGCTCTCGCACCTGTCGGATCGGGTCGGTGGCCGGCTGTCGATCGGCACCAGCCACCACATTGGCCTGCACCGCCTGCCGCCGGTTCTGCGCGAATTCACACGCTTGTATCCCGACGTCGACCTCGATATCCACTTCATGGACTCCGAGGTGGCCTGCCAGTCCGTGCTGGCCGGCAAGCTGGAACTGGGCATCGTCACGCTGCCGACGCAGGCGTTGCCGCACCTGGAGATGCGGCAGATCTGGCCGGACCCGCTGACCGTGGTGATTGCGCCGGAACATCCGCTGGCAGGCAAAAAACGCATCGCGCTGCCGGAACTGGCCAATTATCCGGCGGTAATGCCCGATGAATCCACCTACACGCACCGCATCGTCAAGGCCGAGCTGAAGAAGCATGGCGTTGAGCCGCATGTGCGGCTCGCCACCAATTACCTGGAGACGCTGAAGATGCTGGTCGGCATCGGCCTCGGCTGGAGCGTGCTGCCGCGCTCGATGCTGGATTCGTCCATCCTCGCGCTGAATGTCAACGGCCTGCACATGCAGCGCGAACTCGGCGCGGTCTGGCACGAGCGGCGCACCCTGTCCAGCGGCGCGCGCGTTCTGCTAAAGCTGTTAAAAGGCTAAAACGCTTTACCGGCGTCGCGCCTTGCGCCAGATCAGCAGCAAGCCAATCAGCAGTGCCAGTATGACGGCGCACCAGAGCCCGACCTTACCGCGCTCGGCCCAGGCTAATAGCTGTTCACGATTGTCGGCGCCGTAGTAACCCAGATAAACCCAGAACGGCACGCTGACCAGCGCCGCGATGCCATCGAGCAGGATGAACTTGAGCGGCGACACGCGCCGGCTCCAGCCCGCCACGATGAAAATCGGCGCACGCAGTCCGGGCAGAAACCGTGCGATCAGCAGCAGGCGGTTGCCATAGCGGTCGAATTTCTGCTGGACCTGTGCGCGCCGCCTGGGCGTGATCAGCCACGCCACCCAGCGCCAGGTCATCACGCGTTCGCCGAAATGCCGACCCATCATGAACATGATCCAGTCGCCGAGCAGCACCCCCGCCATGCTGACGCCGAACATGACGTGTACGTTGGCGTACCCCAGCCCCGAGATGACCCCGCCCGCCAGCAGCACGATGTCCTCGGGCACCGGCAGACCCATGCCGCAGAGCAGCAGCACGAGAAATACCGAAAGATAGTCGTATTCGGTGAACAGCCGGACCAGCATGTCCAGATCGATCATCGCTTGCACCCGATGCTACGGCACGGAGCCGCGGCAATGGCTCTCATGCCGTCGAATCTGGGATACGCGGCGTCGCTGGCACCACATCTGCATTCTGCGCCCGGTTGCGCAGGTAATGATCCATCAGCACCAGCGCCATCATCGCCTCGCCGATCGGTGTTGCGCGAACGCCGACGCAGGGATCATGGCGGCCGGTGGTGCGCATCTCGGTCGCGGCGCCGGTTTCGTCGATGCTCCTGCCCGGCGTGGTGATGCTGGAAGTCGGCTTGATCGCGTAGCGCGCGTAGATCGTCTGGCCGGTGGAAATGCCGCCGGCGATACCGCCGGAGTGATTGCCGAGGAATCCCTGCGGCGTCAGCTCGTCGCGATGCTCGGTGCCCCGCATCTCGACCACGCGCATGCCGTCGCCAATTTCGACGCCTTTGACCGCGTTGATCGACATCAGCGCAAAAGCCAGCTCCGCATCCAGCCGGTCGTACACCGGCTCGCCCAGTCCCGGTGGCACGTTGCGGGCTTCGACATAGAGCCGCGCACCGATGGAATCGCCCTCGCTGCGCAGCGTATCGACCAGCGCCTCGAGTTCCGGCACGCGCGCCGGATCGGCGCAGAAGAACGGATTGCGGTCGACCGCGTCCCAGTCACGCGGCTCGCAGCGGATCGCGCCCATCTGTTCGAGGCAGCCGCGGATCGTGATGCCGAGCTTCTCGCGCAGGTATTTTTTCGCGATGGCCCCGGCCGCGACGCGCACGGCGGTCTCGCGCGCACTGGCGCGTCCGCCTCCGCGATGATCGCGGATGCCGTATTTCTGCACGTAGGCGTAGTCCGCATGATTGGGGCGGAACACCTGCTTGATCTTCTCGTAGTCGTAGCTGCGCTGGTCGGTATTGCGGATCAGCAGCGCAATCGGCGTGCCGGTGGTCCTGCCCTCGAACACGCCGGACAGGATCTCGACCGCATCGGCCTCCTTGCGCTGGGTCACGTACTTCGAGCTTCCCGGTTTGCGGCGATCCAGTTCCGGCTGGATATCGGCCGCCGACAGCGCCAGGTCCGGCGGACAGCCATCGACCACGCAGCCGATGGCCGGGCCGTGGCTTTCGCCAAAGCTGGTGACGCAGAACATCCTGCCGAAAGTGTTTCCGGACATGGTTATAGGCTCTTGATCAGATCTTCGCGGGTTATCAGGAACACGCCATCGCCGCCGCGCTCGAACTCCGCCCAGGTCACCGGCAATCGCGGCCAGCGCCGCTCGAATTCCTCGACGCTGCCACCGACCTCGCAGACCAGCAGCCCGTCCGCAGTCAGGTATTGCGGCGCGTCGTGAAGAATGCGGGCAACGATGTCCATGCCGTCGGCGCCCGCGGCCAGCGCCATGCGCGGCTCATGGTGATATTCGGCGGCGAGTCGTTTCCACTCCGCCACCGGCACATAGGGCGGATTGGTCACGATCAGGTCATACGGCCCCTGCAGCGCCTGGAACAAATCACTCTTGATCGCGCTAACGCGCGCGTCGCAATGATGGCGCGCAATGTTGCGCCGGCAAATCTCCAGAGCGCCCGCGGACAACTCGCCCAGATCGACCGCGGCCTGCGGGAACGCCTCCGCACAAGCGATGCCGATGCAGCCGCTGCCGGCACAGAGATCGAGGATGCGCGACGGTTCGCGGGTCAGCCATGGCGAGAATTGATGGGCGATCAGCTCGGCGATGGGCGAGCGCGGGATCAACACCCGTTCGTCCACTTCGAACTCCAGTCCGCAGAACTCGATCCGGCCGAGCAGGTACGCCGCGGGTTTACGCGTCTTTACACGCTGGCGCAGCAACTTCAACGCCACCGTGCGTTCTGAGGCGGTAACCGTCGCCTCCAGGTACAGCGCCGGCAGATCGGGAGACAGATGCAGTGCGTGCAAGACCAGATGAAACGCCTCGTCCAGCGCGTTGTCCGTACCATGGCCGAAATGCAGTCCGGCGCGGCCGAACTCGCTGGCGCCCCAGCGCACCAGGTCGCGTACGGTCTTCAGCGCTGTGAGGTCCTGCGAACGCGGCATGGCGGTCGTGAGCTTGTGGGATAATCCTGAACGGGCCGCAATTATGCGTTGCCGCTGCGCTGCACGGCAATTTTGCGCCTCATCATCATCGACCGGCGCGCTGTATGGAACGATGATGCCCGAACCTTCGTCCAATCCCTGAACCCGCCTCCCCCGCACCGCGAGCTCCCATGAAATCCAGATCAGTCCTCATCGCTTTTGCCGTGATCGCGCTGCTTGCGGGACTGGCGGCGAGCAACGTCCTCTGGGGCCCGCGACCGGTCAAGCTGCAATCCGGCAACCTGCTGTCGCCTCCGCGGACAATCCCCGATTTTGCGCCGATGACCGCCGATGACGGATCGGCATTCACGCGCAGTTCGTTTGAGGGGCACTGGAGCCTGCTGTATCCCGGTTACACCCACTGCCCGGACGTCTGTCCGACCACGCTGGCCCTGCTCGCGGCACTGACTCGCGCCAGGGTACAGGCCAGGCATCCGCTGCAGATCGTGTTCCTCTCCATCGACCCGGCGCGCGATACCCCGGAACGGCTGCGCAGCTACGTGCGCGCCTTCAACCCGCAGTTCATCGGCATCACTGCGCAGGAGCCGGCTCTGGCCGCGTTCAGCAGGATTTTTGGCATCGCCTATGCCAAAGAAGCAGGTAGCAATGCCGCGCAGTACACGATGGACCACTCCAGCGCGCTGATCCTGGTCGATCCCAAGGGACGCATCGCCGCCTATTTCTCGCCGCCATTCGAGTTGCAGACGCTTGAGTCCGACCTCAAGGCCGCACTGTCGGACGGCTAGCCCGAACTGATACATTGTGCCGCGATAAC
>DATMTG010000317.1:0-1633 GCA_035565075.1 Stenotrophobium sp. | reverse complement strand
AGCATCGCCGGCAGCGATGGCTGGCGATGCCCGCCGCCGCGGATGTCCAGTGCCGGGCGCAGCAGCACGACCAGGACACCGATGTGCAGCAGCAGCGTCACGATCGCCGCCGTCGCATCCAGGCCACGCAGCGATGAGGCGCGCAACCGCGATGTACGGCCCAGCGGAATCTGGACAACCTCGGAATTCACGCACCCACCCGGACGGACTGACCGGTTCCAGTTTAGGGCAACTCCGATCAGGCAGCTGCGGCTGTGCCCAGGCACGCCGTGCATGGTCCTTCACGCCGGATGTGTGAATCTCATCATCGGCCGGCATATTTGAAGGACGACGAGGGATCAGCCCAAATACGCCTGCCCGCCGTCGACCGCAATGCTCTGGCCGTTGATGTAACGGCAATCGTCGCTGCACAGCGTCACGACGAAGTGGCCGATGTCCTGCTCGCAATCGCCGACGCGCTGCATCGGCACGGTGGCGATGAAGGCGGCGGCTTCCTGCGGATGCTCGCGCGTCCACCACTCCATGCCGGGCGAGTTGGCCAGCGGCAGGATGGCGTTGCTGCGGATGCCGTCCTTGGCCCATTCGCCGGCGGCGGCGCGGGTCAGCGAGCGGATCGCCTCCTTGGCCGCCGCATAGGCGCCGTAACCGCTCATGTCCCAGCGCATCGCCGCGGGCGAGGCCAGGTTGATGATGTTGCCGTTGCCCTTCAGGTGCGGATAGCACAGCTTCATCAGGCGGAACGTCGCCAGCGGGCCGGACTCCCAGGCCGCGGTGAAGGCCGCGTCGCTGACGCCATTGAGCGGACCGAGCGGGACTTCCTGGGCGTTGTTGACGAGGATCTTGAGGCCGCCCAGTTTCTGCACGACTTCAGCGACGCAGCGCTCGAGCGAGCCGGCATCCTTGACATCGCAGGCCACCGCCAGCGCCGTTCCGCCGCGGCGGGCGATTTCCGCAACGGTCTTTTCCAGCTTGGCCAGGGTGCGGCCGGCGACAGCAACGGCAGCCCCTTCGGCGGCCAGCGCGTAGGCGATGCCCTGGCCGACGCCCTGTCCGGCGCCGGTGACCAATGCAGTCCTGCCTTCGAGTCGGGTCATGCGCTTGTCCTCAGAAAATTTTCGGGATGAAGCGCGGCACGCGCTTCTGGTAATCGGCGTAACGCGGATACTTTGCGGCCTGCAGGCTTTCGCTGAGGTTTGAACTGCCGCGGAACAGCACGATCAGCAGCAGGCAGCCGACAATGCTCCAGTCGATCCGTCCGGTGGCCGCGACGCTGAACAGGAAGAACACCACCCAGATCGATTGCTCGGCAAAATAGTTCGGATGCCGCGAGCGCGCCCACAGGCCGCTGCTGATAAAACCATCGGCGGCCATGCCTTCAAGCTTTTCGCCCGCCTTGATACGGCGCTTCTTGTCACTCTGGAAATTCCACTGCTGCTGGTCGGCAACGGTTTCAAATACCACCAATCCGACATACAGAACGGCCAGTGCGTAATCGGCCAGCCCGGGCGCGCCGGTGCCGTGCACCATCACGACCGGCAGCGCGATCAGCAGCAGCAGGGCATTCTGGTACAGCGAAATGAAAAACAGATCGAACAGCGCCCAGGCCACGGGATGGCCGAGCCCGGGCTTCTTG
>DATMTG010000316.1:0-5853 GCA_035565075.1 Stenotrophobium sp. | reverse complement strand
ATTATATAACAACATATCAAGGCCAAGTCCGGCGAGCGGGTGGCCAGGATTTTGCTAAATCGTCCGCCCTTGGACGACAATCCGCGCCTCAACGCAGAACGGAACGCTACGGGAGCAGGCATGAACCTACACGAGTACCAGGCCAAGGAAATTTTTGCGCGCTACGGAATCCCTGTCCCCGAGGGCGCGCTCGCCGCCAGCCCGGAGCAGGCGCGGGCCGCAGCCAAGCAGGTCGGCGGCGACAAGTTCGTGGTCAAAGCCCAGGTGCACGCGGGTGGCCGCGGCAAGGCCGGCGGCGTCAAGCTGGTCACCGGCTTCGATGCGGTCGAGGAAACCGCCAAGCAGATGCTCGGCACGCAGCTGGTGACGATCCAGACCGGCCCGGCCGGCCTGCCGGTGCACAGCGTCTGGGTCGAAAAACCCTCCGCCATTGCCCGCGAGCTGTATGTCTCGGCGGTGGTCGATCGCTCCAAGGAGCGCATCGCGTTCATGGCCTCCGCCGCCGGCGGCATGGACATCGAGGAAGTCGCGCACAACACGCCGGAGAAGATCAAGCACGTCATCGTGCATCCGGCCACGGGCCTGCAGCCCTACCAGGCGCGCGAACTCGGATTTTTCATGGGCCTGGACAAGGACCAGGTCGCGCAGTTCACCAAGATCATGCTGGGCCTGTCGAAACTCTTTACCGATCTCGATGCCAGCCTGGTCGAGATCAATCCGCTGATCGTCACCCAGGACGGCAACGTCATGGCGCTCGACGCCAAGCTCAATTTCGACGACAACGCGCTATTCCGCCAGAAGGAGATCGCCAACATGCGCGATCACACCCAGGAAGATTCGCGCGAGCGCGAAGCCGCCAAGTACGATCTCAACTACGTCACGCTGGAAGGCAACATCGGCTGCATGGTCAACGGCGCCGGTCTGGCGATGGCGACCATGGACATCGTGAAATTGCACGGCGGCCAGCCGGCCAACTTCCTCGACGTCGGCGGCGGCACTACCGCCGAGAAGGTGACGGAAGCGTTCAAGCTGATCACCAAGTCGCCGGAAGTGAAGGCGATCTTCATCAATATCTTTGGCGGCATCGTGCGCTGCGACCTGATCGCCGAGGGCATCATCACTGCGGTCAAACAGATTGGTCTGAAAGTGCCGGTGGTCGCGCGATTGCAGGGCACCAACATGGAAAAGGGTCGCGAGCTGCTGCAGCAGAGCGGCCTGAAAATCACGCCGGTTTCCGATCTCACCGAGGCGGCCAAGACCGTCGTCGCAGCAGCCCAGGGAAAATAAGACATGTCCATCCTCATCGATAAAAGCACCAAGGTCATCTGCCAGGGTTTCACCGGCAAGCAGGGCACGTTCCACTCCGAACAGGCGATCGCCTACGGCACCAAGCTGGTCGGCGGCGTCACCCCGGGCCGCGGCGGTTCCTCGCATCTCAACCTGCCGGTGTTCAACACCGCCCACGACGCGGTCCGGCAGACCGGCGCCGACGCCACCATGATCTACGTGCCGGCGCCCGGCGCGGCGGACGCGATCCTCGAAGCGGCCGACGCCGGCATCAAGGTCATCGTCTGCATCACTGAGGGCATTCCAGTCAACGACATGGTCAAGGTCAAGGCCGCGCTGGCCGAGAAGGACTGCGTGTTGATCGGGCCCAACTGCCCGGGCGTGATCACGCCGGGCGAGTGCAAGATCGGCATCATGCCGGGCCACATCCACAAGCGCGGCAGCATCGGTGTGGTCTCGCGCTCCGGCACGCTGACCTACGAAACCGTGCACCAGACCACTCAGAACGGTCTCGGCCAGAGCACCTGCGTCGGCATCGGCGGCGACCCGGTGCGCGGTCTCGGTTTCATCGACGTGATTTCGCTGTTCGAGAAAGACCCGCAGACCGAAGGCATCATCATGGTCGGCGAAATCGGCGGCTCCTCGGAAGAAGAAGCGGCCGAGTACATCAAGAAGCACGTCAAAAAGCCGGTGGTCGCCTACATCGCCGGCGTCACCGCCCCGGCCGGCAAGCGCATGGGCCATGCCGGCGCCATCATCGCCGGCGGCAAGGGCACCGCCAACGAGAAGTTCGCGGCGCTGGAAGCCGCTGGCGTCAAGACCGTGCGTTCGCCCGCCGACCTCGGCGCGGCGATGAAATCGCTGCTCAAGTAAACCCCGCTTGATGGTGCCGCCCCCTCTCGTCATCGCCGCCGCCCAGCTCAACCTCTGGGTCGGCGATGTCGAGGGCAACGTCGGCAAGATCGTCGCGGCGGCGCGCAAGGCGCGCGACGAACTGCGCGCCGACCTGCTGGTCTGCCCCGAGCTGTCGCTGATCGGCTATCCGCCGGACGACCTGCTGCAGCGCACGGCGATGCCGCGGCTGATCGAAGGCGGCGTGCAGCGGCTGCTGCGCGAGGTGCAGGGCATCAGCCTGATCGTCGGCCTGCCGGAATACACCGACGAGGGGATCTACAACGCCGCCTGGGTGATCCGCGACGGCGCGGTGATCCTGCGCTACCGCAAGCAGCTGCTGCCCAACTACGGCGTGTTCGACGAGAAGCGCCACTTCCTGCGCGGTCGCCAGGCCGGCGTGTTCGAGCTCAAGGGCGTGAACGTTGGCGTCTGCATCTGCGAAGACGCCTGGGGGCCGCAGCCGGCGCGTGCGGCGCGCGAGGCCGGCGCGCAGCTGTTGGTCAACATCAACGCTTCGCCGTTCAATCTCGGCAAGCCCACCGAGCGCCTGCGCGTGCTCGACCAGCGCGTCGCGGAAACCGGTCTGCCGGTGCTCTACGTCAACCTTGTCGGCGGCCAGGACGACCTGGTCTACGACGGCGGTTCGCTGGCGCTCAACGGCGACGGCGCGATGGCGTTCAGCGCGCCGATGTTCGAGGAAGGCGTCTATCCGGTGGCGTTCGACGGCGCCCGTTTCAGCGGCGCACGGCAGGCGCAGGAGAGCGACGAGGCCGCGGTCTACAAGGGCCTGGTGCTGGCGGTGCGCGACTACGTCAACCGCAACGGATTTCCCGGGGCGCTGGTCGGCATGTCCGGCGGCATCGATTCGGCGCTGGTCGCCGCCATCGCCACCGACGCGCTCGGGCCGGAGCGGGTCTGGGGCGTGTCGATGCCTTCGCGCTATACGATGGATATGTCCAACGATGACGCGCGCAGCCAGGCCGAGCGCATGGACATCAAATATTCACGGCTGGCGATCGAGCCGGTGGTGACGGCTTTTACGCAAACGCTGGCGGAGGAATTCAGCGGACGCGAGGCCGATATCACCGAGGAAAACCTGCAGTCGCGCAGCCGCGGCATGCTGCTGATGGCGCTGTCCAACAAGTTCGGCCACGTGGTGCTGGCGACCGGCAACAAGAGCGAGATGGCGGTGGGTTACGCCACGCTTTACGGCGACATGTGCGGCGGTTTCGCGCCGATCAAGGATGTTTACAAGACGCTGGTGTACCGGCTGTGCCGTTACCGCAATGCACTGGCTGGCGAGCGGGCAGGCGTGATACCCGAGCGCGTGATCGCGCGCGAGCCCTCGGCGGAACTGCGTCCGGACCAGAAGGACTCCGATTCACTGCCGCCCTACGAGGTGCTGGACCCGATCCTCGAGGCCTACGTCGAGGCGCAGCTCTCGATTTCCGAAATCGTCGCAAAGGGTTTTGCCGAAGCCGACGTCAAGCGCGTTGCGGCGCTGGTGCGGCGTTCCGAGTACAAGCGCCGCCAGTCCGCGCCGGGCCCGAAGGTGACGCGCTGCGCGTTCGGCCGAGAGCGGCGGTATCCGATTACGGCGGTTTACGGCGACGTCTGATGCGGCGCTGAGCCGGGAGTCGCAGCAGCAGGTGCCGGCTTGGCCGGGGTGGTCTGCGGGAGCGACGGATCGACCGGCGGAACCACCTCGATCGGCTTGTCGGCGTCAGCCGGAAGCGAGGCGTCGCCCGGTTGCGCGGTCTTGTCGCTGTGCTTGAACAGGCGGGCCAGCAGGCCGGGCTTTTCCACCGGCGCCGGGTAGTCGCTCTTGATCACCGGCGCTGCCAGTTGCGCCTGCAGCAACCGTTGCGCATCCGCCGCCTGGTCCTTCAGGCCCAGCGCGGTGGTGCTGGTGATGAGCAGGCGCAGGGCGTCGATCGTGGCCGGTGCGCCCGGATACTGCTTGACGATGGCCTCGGCGCGCTTCGCGGCGGCGATATAGGCGCGGCGCTTGACGTAAAAGCGCACGATGTGGAGTTCGTGCTGCGCGATGCGGTTGCGCAGGTAGACCATGCGCTGTCGCGCATCGCCGGCGTAAATGCTGTTCGGGTATTTCTGCACCAGCACGGCGAAATCGTCGAAGGCGGAACGCGAATCGCTGATGTCCTCCTTGGTGGCGTCGAGGCCGAGCATGCCGCTGAGGCCTTCGGAGGTGCGGTCCGAGTCGATCAGGCCCTTGAGGTATTGTACGTAGTCGACCGCAGGGTGACGCGGGTGGTCCCTGAGGAAATGGTCGGCGCTGATCGTCGCCTGGTCGGGCTGGTAATTGCGGTAATAGGCGTAAGTGCGCTCCAGCTCGGACTGGGTCGCGTACTCGCTGAACGGGAAGCGCGTGGTGACATCGTCGTAACGCTTGATGGCGGTGCTGAAGTCGGAACTTTCCAATGCCTGGTGCGCGGCCTTATACAATGCCTCCTCGCTGAGCTTCTGCAGGCGCGCTTCGTTGGACCTGGGGTTCAGCGGATTGTCCGGCGGGATGTAATCCTTGTCCGGGTGGCTGGCGCAGGCCGTGGCCAGCAGGGTCAGCGCGATCAGTGCCGCACGGGAAAATATGGAAAATTTCATGAGCAGACGGGTATCCAATGAGGCGCGAGTATAGCTGATGGCCGACAAGCAAAATGACGCCGGAACCGGCGACGAAGAAGACCTTGTGCACCGCGCCGAGGTTCCGCCCGAGATGACGGGCATGCGCCTGGATGCAGCCTGCGCGCGCCTGTTCGACACCTGGTCGCGGGCGCGTCTGAGCCACTGGATTGCCGACGGGCAGGTGCAGATCAATGGCGCCGTGGTCACGCTCGGGCGCACCCCGCTGAAGGCCGGTGATGTGCTGACGGTGCGGGCGCAGGAGGAAATCGACCCGACCGTGCAGGCCGAAGCCATCGACCTGCAGGTGGTCTACGAGGACGGCGACATCGCCGTCATCAACAAGCCGGCGGGATTGACCGCGCATCCCGGCGCCGGGATTTCCTCCGGCACCTTGCAGAATGCGCTGCTGCATCGCTGGCCGCAGACCGCCGCCGTGCCGCGCGCCGGGCTGGTGCACCGTCTCGACAAGGACACCTCGGGCCTGCTGGTGGTGGCGCTGACGCTGGCGGTGCATCCGAAGCTGGTGGCGGCGCTGTCCGAACACGACATCCGTCGCGAGTACGACGCCGTGGTTCACGGCACCATGGTCTCGGGCGGCACCGTCAGCACGCAGATCGGCCGGCATCCGCGCGAGCGCGTGAAGATGGCGGTGCTGGACCGCGGTGGCCGCGAGGCGGTGACGCACTACCGGGTGCAGGAGCGGTTCCCGCGCCACACCCACGTGCGCGTGCGCCTCGAGACCGGGCGCACGCACCAGATCCGCGTGCACCTCGCGCACATCCGCTATCCGATCATCGGCGACCGCACCTACGGCGGCGATGTCGTGCGCGGCCGCGGCATGGACGAGGACCTGCGCGCCACGCTCAAGGCGTTTCCGCGGCAGGCGCTGCATGCGCGCGAGCTGGAACTGGATCATCCGCGCACCGGCAAGACCCTGAGCTGGTGCGTCGAGCCGCCGGCCGACATGCAGGCGCTGCTGTCCGCACTGCGGGCTGATGCGCAGCGCGCACAGGACGCCACCCGCTCTCG
>DATMTG010000315.1:0-13104 GCA_035565075.1 Stenotrophobium sp. | reverse complement strand
GAGCCGGGCTGGTGCTGCTCAGACGCTCTCGGGCACGCGCCCGAAACGGCGCTCCCGCCCTGCGTACCAGGCCAATGCCCGCAGAAATTCCGCTTCGCCGAAATCCGGCCACAGCGTATCGCTGAAATACAGCTCGGCATAGGCCAGTTGCCACAAGAGGAAATTGCTGATGCGCTGCTCGCCGCCGGTGCGGATCATCAGGTCGGGCAGCGGCAGGCCGGCCGTGTGCAGATGCGCCTCGATGTGCTCTTCGGTGACCGGCAGGCCCTTGGCCTGCAGTTGCCGCACCGCCTGCACGATGTCGCCCTGCCCGCCATAACCCACCGCGACCACCAGGTGCAGCCCGGCATTGTCGCGCGTCAGCGTCTCGGCGCGCTGCATTTCCTGGCGCAGCGGCGCGCTGAAATCGCGATGGTCGCCGATGAAGCGCAGGCGCACGCCATTCTTGTGCAGCGAGTTGATTTCACGCGACAGCGTTCGGATGAACAACTGCATCAGCAGCCGGACTTCCTCTTCCGGGCGGCGCCAGTTCTCCTGCGAGAACGCGAAGACCGTCAGCACCTTGACACCGGCCTTGTGCGCGGCGCGGACGATCTTGCGCGCGCTCCTGACGCCCGCGCGGTGCCCCATCGCGCGCGGCTGCAGGCGCTGCCGGGCCCAGCGGCCGTTGCCGTCCATGATGATGGCGACGTGCCGGGGCACGGCGTCGCCGGCGAGCATCGGGGTGTTCTGGGTCATCTCGTGGCGTCAGGCGATGGCGTGGGTCACATCGCCATCAATTCCTTTTCCTTGGCCCCGGCCGCTTCGTCGACCTTGGCGACGAACTGGTCGGTGAGCTTCTGGATCTCGCCTTCGCCGCGCTTCTCCTCGTCGCTGCTGATGGTCTTGGCCTTGCCCAGTTCCTTGATCGCCTGGTTGGCGTCGCGCCGCACATTGCGGATCGCCACCTTGGCGCTCTCCGCTTCGGTCTTGACCACCTTGGTCAGGTCGCGGCGGCGCTCCTCGGTCAGCGGCGGCATGTTGATGCGGATGGTCAGCCCCGCGGTATTCGGTGTCAGGCCGAGGTCGGAAGTGAGAATGGCCTTCTCGATCACCCCGACCAGCGACTTGTCGTACGGCGTGATCGAGATCGTGCGGGAATCTTCCACCGTCACCACCGCCGCCTGCGAGATCGGCACGTCGGAACCGTAGTAATCGACCTTGACGTGATCCAGCAGCGCGGCATTGGCGCGGCCGGTCCGCAGTTTCATCAGCTGCGCCTTGAGCGTGTCCACGCATTTCTGCATACGCGTGGTCGCATCGGCCTTGATTTTACTGATCATGTTGCATTCTCCTAGGCGTTGATCCGCGTGCCGATGCTGGTATCGCCCATGATGATCTTCATCAGCGCACCGGGGCGATCCATGTCGTAGACGCAGAGTTTCATTTTCTGTTCGCGGCACAGCACCATCGCGGTCTGGTCCATCACCGCAAGGCGCTTGTCCAGCGCCTCCTGGTAGGTCAGTTCGGCATACTTGGTCGCCGCCGGATCCTTCTTCGGATCGGCGCTGTAGATGCCATCGACCTTGGTCGCCTTGAGCAGCAGGTCCGCGTTGACCTCGACCGCGCGCAACGCCGCCGCCGAGTCGGTGGTGAAGAACGGGTTGCCGGTTCCGGCGCCAAAAATCACCACCCGTCCCTTCTCCAGGTGCCGCACCGCCTTGCGCCGGATGTAATCCTCGCAGACTTCGTTGATGCGCAGTGCCGACTGCACCCGCGCCTGCAGGCCGAGCCGCTCGACCGCATCCTGGATCGCCAGCGCATTGATCACGGTGGCGAGCATGCCCATGTGATCGCCGGTGATGCGGTCCATGCCGGCCCGCGCAAGACCCTGGCCGCGAAAAATATTGCCGCCGCCGACCACCAGCGCGACCTGCACACCGGCGTCCGCCACGCCCTTGATCTCGTTGGCGAGAAAGGTCATCACATCCGGCGAGATGCCGAACGCCGAACTGCCCATGAGCGCCTCGCCCGACAGCTTCAACAAAATGCGCTTGTATGCCGGCTGGGCGCTCATGTTCAGTTCACTCCTTGGCGAGGCAAATCTGCTTAGAAAGAGACCCCGTCGCCGGGGTCTCAGGTTTGCCGCATTTTAGCGCAATTGGCGCGTCAGACCTTGCTGGCCGCTGCGACTTCCGCCGCAAAATCGGTCTGCACCTTCTCGATGCCCTCGCCCACGGCGAAACGCACATAGCGGGCGACGCCGGCATTCTTCGATTTGAGCAGTTTTTCCACCGTCTCGTCCGGATTCTTGACGAACGGCTGGCCCAGCAGTGTGTTCTCGGCGATGAACTTGTTGATCTTGCCGTCGATCATCTTGGCGAGGATTTCGGCCGGTTTCGGCTTGAACGGCTTGCCGGCTTCCTCGGCGTCCAGGCGCGCCTCTTCCTGCTCCTTGGCCACGGTGGCCTCGATGATCTTGCGTTCGCTGGCCAGCGCCTCCGGCGAGAAGCTGTTGGCGTCAAGGAAGCGCGGGCTCGACGCCGCCACGTGCATGGCGATGTCCTTGCCCAGTTCAGTGTCGCCTGCCGACAGCGCCACCACGACGCCGATCCTGGTGCCGTGCAGGTAGTGGGTGATGGCGCCCGCGGCCTTGTTCACGACCTCGAAGCGGCGGATGGTCATGTTCTCGCCGAGCTTGGCGATCAGGGCGCGACGTTTTTCTTCCAGCGTCTCGCCGCCGTCCTTGAGCGCCAGCAGGGCCTCGATGGTGGCCGGCTTGTGCGCCAGCGCCAGCCTCGCGGCGGCATTGGCCAGTCCCTGGAACTCTTCGCCCTTGGCGACGAAATCGGTTTCGGCGTTGACTTCGACCAGGGCGATCGCGTCGTCGCCGGCGGCGACGGCGATCACGCCCTCGGCGGCGGTGCGGCTGCCTTTCTTGTCGGCCTTGGCCATGCCGTCCATGCGCAGCTTTTCAGCGGCCTTGTCGAGATCACCTGCAGTGGCTTCGAGGGCCTTCTTGCAATCGCTCATGCCGGCGCCGGTGCGTTCGCGCAGTTCCTTGACCTGGGCAGCGGTAATGGGAGTTGTCATGATTATGGTGTCCTTGCTGATGTTCACGGCCCGCGCCAACGACAGCAGGCAGAACGGTGAATTTCAAAAAAACAGGACTGGGGGCGGCAACGCCGCCCCCAGTGGGTCGCGACGCTTTTAGCGCGCGGCGCGCGACGGGCGCTCGCGGTCGCCCTTGCCGTCCTTGCGCGGCGCACGCGGCTTGCGCGGCGGTTCCGGACGCGGCTCCGGCTCGGGCACATATTCGTCAGGGCGCAGGTTCGGGTTGGAACCGCGGCCCTCGACGATCGAGTCGGCCAGGCACTTGGTGTACACCTTGATCGCGCGGGTGGCGTCGTCGTTGCCCGGGATCACGCAGTCCACCTGGCTGGGATCGTTGTTGGAGTCGACCACCGCAATGACCGGGATGCCGAGCTTCTTGGCCTCGGCGATGGCGTTCTTCTCGTAACCGGTGTCGATCACGAACAGGCAATCCGGCAGTGCTGGCATGTTCTTGATGCCGCCCAGCGACTTGCGCAGCTTTTCCAGCTCGCGCGTGAAGGTCAGCTGCTCCTTCTTGGTCAGGCGGTTGATGGTGCCCTCGGCGATGCTCTTTTCCATCTCGTGCAGGCGCTTGATCGACGCCTTGATGGTCTTGAAATTGGTCAGCGTGCCGCCCAGCCAGCGCTGCGAGACATACGGCATGCTGCAACGCACGGCCTCGGCCTCGATCGCCTCGCGCGCGGCGCGCTTGGTGCCGACGAACAGGATGCGGCCGCCGTTGGCGGCCAGCTTGCCGGCCAGCGAGCAGGCGTCCTTGAGCATCGGCAGCGTCTGCTCGAGGTTGATGATGTGGATACGATTACGCTCGCCGAAGATGTAAGCTTCCATCTTCGGGTTCCAGTAGCGGGTACGGTGTCCGAAGTGGACGCCCGCTTCCAGCAGTTCACGCATGGTGACATTCGACATTGCGACAGCTCCTTGGGTTATATGCAAACCGCGCCAGGTGAATTCACCCAAGTCGGCGCGGATGGATTTCCTAAAGGCAAAATTGCCTTTGAGGGGCGCGCTTTATACCATAGCGCCCCTTTGAAAACAACGCGTTCCGGCGCAACACGGCCTACATGACGATTACCATCAAGACTCCGGACGAACAGCAGAAGATGCGCGAGGCCGGCATTGCCGCCGCCGAGGTGCTGACCATGATCGCGCCGCACGTGCAGCCGGGCATCACCACCGAGGAACTGGACCGCATCTGCCACGACTTCATCGTCAACACCCAGGGCCTGGTGCCGGCGCCGCTGAACTACCGCGGCTTTCCGAAATCGATCTGCACCTCGGTCAATCACGTGGTCTGCCACGGCATCCCCGGCGCCAAGACGCTCAAGCGCGGCGATGTCATCAATATCGACATCACGGTGATCAAGGACGGCTGGCACGGCGACACCAGCATGATGTTCCACGTCGGCGAACCGACCGTGCTCGGCCAGCGCCTGGTCGACACCACCCGCGCGGCGATGATCGAGGGCATCAGGCTGGTGCGGCCCGGTGTCAGGCTCGGCGACATCGGCCACGCGATCCAGAGCCTCGCCGAGGCGCAGGGATTTTCCGTCGTGCGGGAATACTGCGGGCACGGCATCGGCCGCATCTTCCACGAAGACCCGCAAGTGCTGCACTACGGCAAGCCTGGCACGGGAATTGAATTGCAATCCGGCATGACCCTCACCATCGAACCCATGATCAACGCCGGCCGCAAGGACGTGAAACTGCTGCCCGACGGCTGGACCGTCGTCACCAAGGATCATTCGCTGTCCGCACAGTGGGAGCACACCATCCTGGTGACCGCAACCGGCTACGAAGTGCTGACCCTGCGCCCCGGAGAATCCCTTTAACGTGGGCGCGGAAATCGAACTGGCTGAAGACGAAGCGGCCTCCATATTCAGCGCCCACAAGATCCGTGTACGGCTGAGCCAGGGCGGGCACTCCACCGCCGCCTTCCGCGAAACCTTGAACTGGGGGCGCGACCGCCTTTACAGCCTGTTTCACGAAGGTTTTCCGGCGGACTCTTTGGTGCACGCGCGCGCCAACCTCGTGGACGAAGTCCTGCGCGCGGGCTGGCGCAAGTTCATGCCGGAAAATCCGCCTGGCCTTGCGCTGGCGGCCGTCGGCGGCTATGGCCGCGGCGAACTGCTGCCGCATTCCGACATCGACATCCTGCTGCTGCACACGCCGCAGGCCCTGGAGCAGCACCGCGGCAGGCTCGAACAGCTCACCGCATTCGGCTGGGACATCGGCCTCGAGGTCGGCCAGAGCGTCCGCACCGTGGAAGATTGCGTCAGCATGGCGGCAAACGACATCACGGTCATGACCAACCTGATGGAAGCGCGGCTGCTGATCGGCGACGCCGCGCTGTTTGCCGAAATGCAGCGTGCCACCGGCCCCGGACGGATATGGCCGGTCGACAAGTTCTTCCAGGCCAAGCTCGAAGAGCAGGCGGCGCGCTACCGGAAATACGACGACACCGGCTACAAGCTGGAACCCAACGTCAAGGAAAGCCCGGGCGGGTTGCGCGATATCCACACTGTCGGCTGGGTGATCAAGCGTCATTCCGGCGCGCAGAACCTGAACGAACTGCGCGACCGCGGTTTTCTGACCAAGCAGGAATGCGACGAGCTGTTCGCCGGGCAGGATTTCCTCTGGCGCGTGCGTTTTGCGCTGCACATGATCACCGGCCGCCATGAAGACCGGCTGCTGTTCGATCACCAGATCAAGCTGGCGGAACTATTCGGCTATGTCGACTCCGACCACAACCGCGCGGTCGAGCAGTTCATGCAGCTGTATTACCGCACGATCAAGTCGCTGTCGTGCCTCAACGACGTGCTGCTGCAGATGTTCGACGAGGCGATCCTGCATCCGCTGAATCCGGACGACGTCAGGATCCTGAATCCGCGCTTCCAGACCTGCGGCAACGTCATCGAGGTCCGCGAGGAGGACATCTTCAGACGTCAGCCGTTTGCGCTGATCGAACTGTTCCTGCTGCTGCAACAGCATCCCAAGATCGAAAAAATCCGCGCCAGCACCCTGCGCCTGATCCTGCGCGACCACCATTGCCTGGACAATGCCGCCAGATCGGACGTGCGCAGCAAGAGCCTGTTCATCGAGATGTTCCGCGAGGGGCGCGGCCTGACCCGCAACCTGCGCCGCATGAACCGCTATGGCGTACTCGGCAGCTACCTGCCTGCCTTCGGCAAAATCGTCGGCCTGATGCAGTACGACCTGTTCCACACGCTGACCGTGGACGAGCATACGCTGTATGTCGTGCGCAATGCCCGGCGCATGGCGATGCAGCGCTTCCGCACCGAACTGCCATTCTGTTCGGAGGTCATGGATCGCCTGGCAAAACCCGAGTTGCTGTACCTGGCCGCACTGTTCCACGACATGGCCAAGGGCCGTGGCGGCGATCACTCGGAACTGGGCGCCGAAGAGGCCCGGGCCTTCTGCCTTTCACACGGCCTTTCCAACAACGACGCCGAGCTGGTCGCCTGGCTGGTGAAACAGCACCTGCTGATGTCGGTTACGGCACAGAAGAAGGACATCAGCGATCCCGCCGTCATCGCCGAGTTTGCCGCCCGCGTGGGCGAACGCGTCCGGCTGGATTACCTGTTCCTGCTGACCTGCGCCGACATCCGCGCGACCAACCCGGCCCTGTGGAATTCATGGCGCGAGAGCCTGCTGAACAATCTCTACAATTCCAGCGCCAGGACCCTTGAGCGTGGCCCCGATCACCCGCTGCTCGAAGAGGAAATGGTGATCGAGCAACGCGCAAAAGCCTCGGCGCTGCTTGCCGAAAAGGGCATCGCCCCGGCCACTGCGCAGTCGGTATGGACGCGCTTCGACAACGATTATTTCCTGCGCCACTCGCCGGAAGAACTGGCCTGGCACCTGCCCGCGATCCTCGCGTGCAGCGAAGACCAGTTGCCGCTGGTGCTGGTCGAGTCGATCCCCGAGCGCGGCGTCACCGTGTTCATCTATACCCGCGACCGTGACCATCTGTTCGCGCTGTCCACCGGCGTACTGGCCAGGCTCGGGCTGAATATTCTCGATGCGCGACTGAACACGACCGCCGACGGTTTCACGCTGGACTCCTACGTCGTCATCGAGGGTGACAACCGTCCGATCACCGGAACGCACCGCTACGCGGAAATCGCGGCGGCGCTGCACAAGGTCCTGAGCGATCCCGACATCTCCGTGGTCCAAGTCAACCGCCGCGCCCACCGCCAGTTGCGGCATTTCGATACGCCCACCAGCGTGCATTTCAGCCAGGACAAGACGCGCCCGCGCACCATCCTGGAGCTGGTTGCCGCCGACCGCCCCGGCCTGCTCTCGATCATCGGGCGCGTGTTCCAGAAACGCGGCATCCTGCTGGACGCCGCGAAAATCGGCACCATTGGAGAACGCGCCGAAGACGTCTTCTTCATCACCGATCGCATGCATCGCCCCATCACCAGCGAGAAATCGCTGGAGGCGATGCGCGAAGTCATCATCCGAACGCTCAATCGCCTGGAAAATCCCTGAACCATGAACACCAAAGACCTGCAAAGCCGCATCGAATCCGCCTGGGAAACCCGCGACGCGCTGGACAAGGGCGACAGCAGCCTCAAGGCTGCCGTCGAGAACACGATCGGCCTGCTCGACCAGGGACAGATCCGTGTCGCACAACCCGATGCGTCCGGCTGGAGCGTCAACGAGTGGATCAAGAAAGCGGTGCTGCTGTATTTCCGCCTGCACGATAACGAACCCATCTTCATCCACGACCTGATGGGCTACGACAAGGTGCCTCTCAAGTTCGCGAACTGGAGCGCCGAGGACTTCGCCAGGCAAGGCGCGCGCGTGGTGCCGCCCGCAGCCGTGCGCAAGGGCGCCTATATCGCACCGGGCGCCATCCTGATGCCGTCGTACGTGAACATCGGCGCGCACGTCGGCAGCGGCACCATGGTCGACACCTGGGCAACGGTCGGTTCCTGCGCGCAGATCGGCAGCAACGTGCACCTGTCCGGCGGCGTCGGCATCGGCGGCGTACTCGAACCACTGCAAGCCAGTCCGACCATCATCGAAGACGACTGCTTTGTCGGTGCGCGCTCGGAAGTCGTTGAAGGCGTGGTCGTCGAAAAAGGCTCGGTGATCTCCATGGGCGTATTCATCGGCCAAAGCACGCCGATCTACGACCGCGAAAACGACACAGTTTCCTATGGCCGCGTGCCGGCCGGCAGCGTGGTCGTCGCCGGTTCGCTGCCCAAGGACGGAGGTCGTTACAACCTCAACTGCGCAGTCATCGTCAAGCGTGTCAACGAGCAGACCCGCAGGAAAGTCGGCATCAACGCCTTGCTGCGCGACCTTTAGAGCACCCGTCATGAACCCCGCGTCCGCCACGCTCGAACTCACGCAACAGCTGATCGCATGCCGTTCGCTGACGCCGGACGATGCCGGTTGCTGCGCGCTGATCGGTGAACGCCTGAGCCGGATCGGCTTCACGCTGGAGTGGTTGAACAAGGATGGCGTGACCAATCTGTGGGCAACGCTGGGCACCGGCGCACCGCTGATGGTGCTGGCCGGGCACACCGACGTGGTGCCGACCGGACCGCTGGAACAATGGCAGAGCGACCCTTTCACGCCGCAAATCCGCGACGGCGTACTTTATGGTCGCGGCGCGGCGGACATGAAGAGCGGCCTGGCCGCGATGGTCTGCGCTGCTGAGCGGCGGCTGGCCCACGGTTCGTTCAAGGGCACACTCGCGTTCCTCGTCACCAGCGATGAAGAAGGCCCGGCCCAATACGGCACAAAATACGTGGCGCAGGTGCTGAAGCAGCGCGGCATCAAGCCGGACTACGCCATCGTCGGCGAAGCTTCCAGCAACCAGCGGCTCGGCGACCGCATCATGATCGGCCGGCGCGGCTCGCTGGGTTGCGATCTCAAGGTGTTCGGCAAACAGGGGCACGTGGCGTACCCGCACAAGGCCGACAACCCGATACACCGGCTGATGCCGGCACTGGCCGATCTCAGTGCGACGCGCTGGGACGAGGGCAACGCGCATTTCCCGCCCACGTCCTTCCAGATCTCCAATATCCATGCCGGCACCGGCGCCAACAACGTCATCCCCGGCGTTGCCGAAGTGATCTTCAACTTCCGTTACAGCACGGAGCTCAACGCCGAGCAGATCAAGGCGCGGGTGACGCCGGTGATCGAGCGGCACTGCCCGCACCACGAGGCCAGTTGGTGGCATACCGGCGAGCCTTTCCTCACCCGCCAGGGCAAACTGATCGCCGCCGCGCAGTCGGCCATCCGGAAAATCACGACCCTGACGCCCGAACTGTTCACCGGCGGCGGCACCTCCGATGCGCGTTTCATCGCGCCGCTGGGCACCGAGGTTATCGAGATCGGTCCGGTCAACGACAGCATCCACAAGATCAACGAACACGTAAATGTCCGGGACCTCGATCACCTCTCGCAGATCTACGAGAACATACTGGAACAACTATTGTGAAGGATGGAACCGCTCCACCTCCCCTCACCCGTGATTTCACACCGTCCTGGCTGATCCGCGGCACACAGACCCAGTCCATCCTCGCCACCAAGGGCCCGCGCCGCCGTCTCTGGCTCAGGCGCGGCAACCGCATGGAGGCGGTGCAGCAACTGCACACCCTGGACTGCGGCGGCGTGCGCCTGACCGGCATGCACTCGCGCCAACCCACAGAGATCACGCCACGCGGACTCGCGGTACTGATCCACGGCTGGGAAGGCTCGCACGACTCGGTGTATCTCTACTCCATGGCCTGCGCCCTGTACGCCGCCGGCTTCAACGTGTTTCGCCTCAACCTGCGCGATCACGCCGGCACGCACGCGCTGAACCGCGAACTGTTCCACTCCGCGCGCATGGCCGAGGTTCTCGGCGCGATCCGCGCGGTGCAGCGGATCGACACCGCCACCCCGCTCTACGTCATCGGGTTTTCGCTGGGCGGCAGCTTTGCCCTGCGCGTCGGCCTGCAGGGCCCCGCGGCCGGCATCCACCCGGTTCTGTCCATCGGCATCTCACCGGCGATCAACCCCCTGTCCACCGTGCGCGCCATCGACACCGGCCCCCGGCTGTTCCGCATGTATTTCATGGACAAGTGGCGCAAAACCTTGCGCGCCAAGAAAGCGGCGTGGCCGGACAATGACTTCACCGCCCTGGAGACGCTGCCCAGCCTGCTCGAGGTGACGCGCAGCTTCGCCGAAAACCATACCGAGTACGGCTCGATCGACGCCTACTTCTCCGCCTATACCCTGACCCCCGAGATGCTGATGGCGGCGCCCTCGCCGCTGGCGGTGATCACGGCGCGCGACGATGCCGTCATTCCCTTCGCGGATTTCGAGGGCCTGGCGCCCCGTGGCGCCATCGCCGCCTACCTGCAGACGGCGCACGGCGGCCATTGCGGCTTTATCGAGAACCTGAAAATGAGCTGCTGGGCGGAGCAGCGGGTGCTGGAATTGCTCGGCGCCGGCACCGGTCGCGGTCGGTAAGCAACGACGGTCTCTTGCCGCCCCCACTGCCACTTCTGGCAGAGACCGGGACATCCGGATTCCCCATCCGTCTTATTCGAGCCCAGTCAAATTTACTACTCATCTGCCTGTTTATTTGTTTGCCGGGGTTCACTAGACTATAGACGTAAGACCCTGTATTGATTCAGGGAGCGCGCAGAACTTGCGCCGGCGGGGCAATAGCACAATACTCACCCTGCCAGATGCGTAATCAAGATTTAGGGAGCTTGGCGTGCGCATGATGGGACCGATGACAAATGCTTAGGAAGGTCACTTCCATTTTCCAGAGGCAGCAGCCGGAGAACACGGCGCCTGCGCATGGTCCCTTGGCCAAGCTGCTGAAGCAGCAATCCATCGAAGTGCTGCACGGCCAGCTCAAAGCCATGTTCGACTGCGCCGACGACACCCTGTTCGACTGGGCACGGCGCGCTTCCGGCGAAGAACAGCATCGCTGCATGAGCCTCATGCGGCTGCTGCGCGTGGAAAAAACCGCGGTTGTCGACGGCTTCTTCAAGAGTTTCGCACACCAGTTCGATCACCCCGGTAACGTCCGCAAGGCCAGCTCCGGCAGCTTCGACGGCGAACTGTCGATGCAACCCACGGATGCGCTGGAAGAATCCATCGCCATCAGCAACATGACGGCTCGTGCCGAGGGCATGTTCCGCGACGAGCTGTTCGAGCTGGGCCGACGCCTCGACTGGGCCATCGACCATTGCAACGAACGGATCGAACTGCATTCGATCGAGCCGCAATCGATCAGCGAGTCGTTCCTCGAAGCCTCACGCGTCATCGAGATCGATATCGAGTCTCGCCTCGTGGTGCTGAAACTGTTCGAGCGCACTGTCGTCATCCAGCTGGGCGACCTCTACAAGCGCCTGCTGGGCACACTCGACGAACACGGCGTGCAGCCCTCCGAGTCGATCAGGCCTAAAGAGGACATCGCGCCCGAACGCGAACCGGAAGGCGATGCCTACCGGCCGACTTCGCAGATCAGCAACATGCTGAGCGCACTGGGCACGATGGCTGGCGGCTTCAGGAGCAAGGACGACCGCAGCGCTGCAAACCCGAATGCTGCTCCAGCGGCAGGCGCCTATGCCCCACCGCCGGCTGGCGTCCCGGGCAACTGGGGGCCGGGGCCCGGCGCGCCCGGCATGCCGCCACCCGGCGGGTCTTACGGCAGCAGTTACTCCGGCAGCCCTGGCGCCTACTCCGGTACCCCCCCACCCAGTGCGCCGCCGATTGGCGCCTATGGCAGACCGCTGCCGCAGGGCTACGCCGCTTATGCCGGCTATACCGACGCCAACCTCGCCTCGGAACTGGCCGACCGCATCACGGCCTGGATGCAGAAGCCCAAGGACAATGCCGAGCAGGAACCGCTGGCGCAGCGCACCGAACTGATCGGCCGCATGTTTGATGGCTTCAAGAGCGACCCCGCGCTACCCGAGGCCATCAAGCCGATCATGGAAACGCTGCGTTTCCCGGTGCTCAAGGCCGCTCTCGCCGACCCGGGTTTCCTGCGCAACCCCGAGCATCCGCTGCGCGTGCTGCTGCGCGACCTTGCGACGACTGCCGCCAGCAGCGCCCGCACCTCCAAGCACGACCCGACAGCCAATCTCAGCGCCCTGTCGCAGGCGATGGCACCGCTATTCACGCCGGATGCCCCGGTGGTGCGCGCCAATATCGACCAACCCGAACCTGTCACCGAAGAAGCCATCAAATCCTTCCTCGGGAACATGGATGAGGACGCCGCGACGCGTCGCAAGATCATCGTCCAGCGCGGCATCCAGCGAGTCGACCAGGAATTGCAGCAGGTCGTCGAATCGCGCGAACTGCTGGCCACTGCGGAACTCCTGATCGACCGCGCCCTGCGGCCGCTGCTGGGGCTCACCCTCCTGCGCCACAGCATCGTCAGCCCGATCTGGAAAAATTCCCTGGAAATGGCCAAGCGCGTGATTCACAGCGTCGACCTCGCGCATGCCGCCGAATTCAGCAATCGTGATCGCGAAGTCGTCCGCGACGACCTCGACGATGCGCTGGTGATGGAGCGCATCCCGCAAGACCGCCACGATGAAGCCATTTCGACCCTGCGTGCGCTGCACGACGAGATCGAGGCCTATCTGGAAAAGCGCGCTCCGGCCCCCAAGAAGGCCGCCACACGGATCGAACCCCCGGTGATCAAGCCCTTGCGCGACTATCTCAGCCTCGGCGCCTGGTTCCGCGTCTACAACCACAAGGACAGCGAAATCCGCTGGATGCGCCTGCTCGAACACGAGCATGACATGGACTACATCCTGTTTGGCGGCTTCGACGCCGACAACCGGATGACTGTCACCGTCAAGGATTTCGAGGCCGACCTCATCAATGGCCGCTCGGAGCCACTGGATCCCGCACCTGATTTCGAAGCGGCGCTGGCCGCGCAGCGGCGCAATGTCAGCGACATCGCCGCAGACGCCATCGCCACCGCGAAGGCGCGTCTGGGCGACCTGCAGGCCTGAAGCC
>DATMTG010000314.1:0-12549 GCA_035565075.1 Stenotrophobium sp. | reverse complement strand
CTGGCGGCGCGCGGGGTGCGGGAGGCCTTGCGTGGCGCCTGCACGATGACGGCCCGGCGGATCAGCGCCGCCAGTCTTTGCAGGGCGTCGTCGCGGTTGGCGTCGAGACTGCGATGGCGCTGCGCCTTGATGACGATGACGCCGTCGCGGCTGATGCGCCGGTCGGGCAGTTCGCACAGGCGCTGCCGGCACTCGGGCGACAGCGAGGATCTGCGGATGTCGAAACGCAGGTGCGCGGCGGTGGCGGTCTTGTGCAGGTTCTGGCCGCCGGCGCCTTGCGCGCGAATCGCGCTGAGCTCGATTTCGCTCGGGTCGATGGCCAGTCCCGGGATGATTTGCAGCATGTGCAGGTACGCCAGCATGACGGTTTTGCGGAATACTACGCCACCGCCCGCGCCAGGGCGCGAGTCGACAGGGACCACGATGAGTGAACAGCGTTTGATCGAGATCGAAACCAAGCTGGCCTACCTGGAGGACACCGTGCGCGTGCTCAACGAGGTGGTGACGCAACAGCAGCAACAGATCGAGGCACTGCGGCAGACCTGCCGGCAGCTGGCCGAGCGCATCGCCCGCGGCAACGAGACGGTGTTCAAGGGCACGCCGGCCGATGAGGTGCCGCCGCATTACTGAGGAAACACTGCTTGAGTGACTGCGCTCCGTCCTTGTGCCAACTGCCATCGCCCGCGACGCTTGATCGGCATTTCCAGAATCGCCCTAGCACGAAGCGCCGTCGCCGTCCTGCCCCGGTACGGCGGTGCGGCTCGGCAAGTCGGGGGTACACTGGGACACCATGACGAATTCAAGAATCATCGGGACCGGCAGCTACCTGCCCGAGCGGATCGTGACCAACCGCGACCTGAGCCTGACCATCGACACTTCCGACGAATGGATCGTTTCGCGCACCGGCATCGAGGCACGGCATGTCGCCGCCGACGGCGAGATGACCAGCGACCTTGCATTGCATGCCGCGCGAAATGCGATGGCCGCGGCCAATGTCACGGTCGACGACATCGACCTCATCATCGTCGCCACCACCACGCCCGACATGGTGTTTCCCTCCACCGCCTGCCTGCTGCAGGCCAAGCTGGGCGTGAAACAGGGGGCGGCTTTCGACGTGCAGGCGGTTTGCACCGGGTTCATGTACGCGCTGGCGACGGCCGATCTCTACGTGAAAAGCGGCCAGCACCGCTGCGCGCTGGTGGTCGGCGCCGAAGTGTTCTCGCGCCTGCTCGACTGGAACGATCGCCGCACCTGCGTGCTGTTCGGCGATGGCGCCGGCGCGGTCGTCCTGCGGCAGGCGGATGCGCCCGGCATCCTCTCCAGCCATCTGCACGCCGACGGCAGCCTCGCGCACATCCTGCGCGTCGACGGCGGCATCAGCCAGGGGCGGATCCGCGGAAATCCGTTTCTGGAAATGGACGGCGCCGCGGTATTCAAGCTGGCCGTGCGCGTGCTCGGCGACTGCGCCGGCGAAGCGCTGACGCATAACGGCCTGGGCGCCGCGGACATCGACTGGCTGATTCCGCACCAGGCCAACATGCGCATCATCAACGCCATCGCCAGCAAGATCGGTGTGCCGCCCGAGCGGGTGGTGACCACGGTGGCGCGTCACGGCAACACCTCGGCGGCATCGGTGCCGCTGGCGCTGGATACCGCCGTGCGCGACGGCCGCGTCAAGCCGGGCCAGCTGGTGATGCTGCAAGGCGTCGGCGGCGGCATGACCTGGGGTTCGGTATTGTTGCGTTGGTAGGAGACTCATCATGCTCAGTTCCCTGTTCGGCAGCAGCCTGCGGATCAGCCCCAAGGATTTTCCGGATGCGCTCGATGACGCGCCGCTGGCGGCGCAGTCCGGCCGCGCGCTGGCGGTGCTCGCGGGCGGCTGCTTCTGGTGCACCGAGGCGGTGTACCGCGAACTCGACGGCGTGCTGGCGGTGGTCTCCGGCTATTCCGGCGGCGATGCCGCGACCGCGGACTACGCCACGGTCTGTACCGGGCGCACTGGCCATGCCGAAGTCATCCAGGTCAGCTACGACCCGTCGCGCATCAGCTACGGCCGGTTGCTGAAGATATTCTTCTCGATTGCGCACGATCCGACCCAGCTCGACCGCCAGGGCAACGACATCGGCACGCAGTACCGCTCGGCGATTTTTTACGCGGACGACGAGCAGAAGCGCATCGCCGCGGCGTACATCAGGCAGATCGACGCGGCCGGCATCTTCAAGTCCGCCATTGCCACGCGGCTGGAGCCCCTGCGCGAGTTCTTCGAGGCCGAGGCCTATCACCAGAACTACGCCGAGCTGCATCCCGACCAGTCGTATATCGCCGCGCTGGCGCTGCCCAAGGTGGAGAAGCTGCGGGCCTATTTCGGCGAGCAGCTCAGGCGCTGATCAGTTTTTATCGGGGCAGGCTAGCGACGCATGATCCTGGCGGGCGTCGCGTATGCTGCCGGCGATGGCAGCGGCGATGGCCGCGATGGCGCGCTGGTGACCGGCGGCCAGTTCGGCATATCCCGGGGGGACGGGTTCCGAAACCGTGCTGGCGCAGGTTACGCGGCCGTTGTCGCTGTCGCGGATCGACCAGAGCGCATCGACGCGCGCGTAGGCCCCCAGCGCCGAATCGAAGCGCTGGACCTTGAGCGCGATGCGGTAAGTGGGTAGCTTCGGCGCGGCGGCGATGCCATAGACATCGTCGGCGCCCAGTTCGTGCGTCAGGTCGGCGGACAGCGCGCTGCGGATTTCCGTCGCCAGCGGCGCGATCCACTGACGCGTCTCGACCGGGACGATCCTGCCGCCGCCTTCACGCACCACCATCTGCGGCCGATCGACCTGCAGCGGAATCTCCACCGGCAGGACTTCGATCTGCAGCGTCGCGGCTGTCGTGGCTTGCGTCTGCGTCGCCGGTGCCGGTGGAACCAGCGTGTAGAACCGCGTCGGCGCAGCGGCGCAGGCCGAGAGCATCGCCGCCGCGCCAGCCAGCCAGCACCGATGGACTCGCATCTTCATGGCGTCACGCTCCGTCCGGAATCCGGCGCGGGCTCATCGGCCGCGGACTTACCGCGGATCAGCGATTCCGGATGTTGTTCGAGGTAATCGGCCAACGCCCGCAGGGAGTCGGCCGCGCGGTTGATCTGTTCCAGCGTGTTGCGCGCATTCTGTTGCAGCGGCGCATCGGGCGAGGCCAGGTTCTGGTCCAGCGATTGCAGTGTGGCCTGTGCGTTCTCGAGGACTTTTTTCGCCTGCGGCGCCAGCTCGTGATCGAGTTGTTTGAGCAGGCTATTGGCGCTCTTGAGCGTCTCGTGCAGGTTGTTGCCGATCTTGTCGAAGGGAATCGCATCGAGCTTGCGGATGATGTCCTGCACCTGCACCTGCGCCTGCTCGAGATCGCCGGTGGCGGTGGGGATGACCAGCGGCGTGACATGCGGGTCGAAGCGGGCGCGGCGGGCATGGGGCAGCATGTCGAGCGCGACATAGACCTGTCCGGTCAGCAGGTTGCCGGTGCGCAGCTGCGCGCGCAGGCCGTGTGCGACCAGCCGCTGGATCATGTCGGCGTAGCTGATGCCGGCGGCCTTCTCGGCGCGCAGCATTTGCCGGCGGGCATCGCCCAGCCGATCGGGGAACAGGTCGGCACCGACGCGGGTATAGAAACTCTGTGTGGGCGCATCGAACTGCATGTCGATGGACTTGACGACGCCGAGGGCGAGACCGCGGAAATCCACCGGCGAGCCGACTTCCAGGCCACGGGTGCTGCCGTGAAAGTCCATGACCACCGCTTCCGCCGGACCGTCGGGCGGCGCCATCGCCGCGGACATGTCCGGGTACAGCGTAAAGCTGCTGTCCTCGGATGCCGGTTTGCCGGCAGCGCCGGGAGCGTCCTGGAATGCGATGCCGCCGGCGAACACGGTCGCCAGCGACTGGGTGTTGAGTTTCAGTCCCGCCGCATTGATCGAAAGATCGACGCCGCTGGCATTCCAGAAGCGCGAGTCTTCGGTGACGAAGCGGTCGAAGGGGGCGTTGACGAAGACCTGCACGGTGACCGACTGGCCGTCTTCGGCCAGGTCGGAGGCGACCACCTGACCCACCGGCATCTTGTGGTAGTACACCGGCGAGCCGATCGTCAGGGAGCCGGGGTCGCGGGCGTGCAGCACGAATCGCCGGCCCTTGAGATCGTGGGTCACGGCCGGCGGTTTCTCGAGCCCGGTGAACTGCCGTCGGGGTTCGTCGGACTCGCCGATATCGACGCCGATGTAGGCGCCCGACAGCAGCGTGTTGATGCCGGAAATGCCGCTCAGACCGATGCGTGGACGCTCGACCCAGAAGCGGGTGTCCCTGACGGCGATGCCTGACGCGCTCTTGGTGAGCTTGACCGTGACCTCGACACTCTTGCGATCGTCGCTCAGGTCGATTTTGCGGACCTTGCCGATCACGACGTTCTTGTAGCGGACTTCGGTCTTGCCCGCTTCCAGCCCTTCGGCGGTGACGAAGCTGATGGTGATCGTTGGCCCTTCGTGGAGATAGGTGCGCAGCGTCAGCGTCAGGCCGGCGAAGGCCGCCACCAGCGGCACCAGCCAGACCAGCGACAGGCCCCAGCGGTGCGGCCGCGTGATCTGCGGCGCGGCGGGTTCAGACGGCGGTGGCGGCTGGTCGGTCATGGTCGGGAGAGGCGGATGCGGGTTCGGGTGCCGGAGCGTCCCAGATCAGACGCGGATCGAAGCTCATGGACGCGAGCATGGTCAGGACGACGACGCCGGTGAAGGGGATGATGGCACTGCCGGCCTCGACCTGTGCAAGCTTGCCGAAGTGTACCAGCGTCAGCAGCAGCGCCACGACGAATACGTCGAGCATCGACCAGTGGCCGATGAATTCGATGATGCGGTAGACCTGCGTGCGCTCGCGCTGCCGCCAGGCGGACCGGGACTGGCAGGTCAGCAGCAGCGCCGCGAGCACCACGATCTTGGCCAGCGGGATGACGATGCTTGCGGTGAACACGATCAGGGCCAGGTCCCAGGAACCCTCCTGCCAGAGCAGGAAGACGCCGGAGAGGATGGTCGATCTTTGCACGTCGAGCAGCTGCGAGGTCAGCATGATCGGCAGCAGGTTGGCCGGGATGTAGAGGATGGCCGCAGCGATCAGCAGCGCCCAGCTCGTGTGATAGCCGCCGGGCTTGCGCGCATGCAGCGGCATGGCGCAACGCGGGCAGACCTGCACGCTTGCCGGCACTACCCGCGAACAGGCCGGGCAGCCGAGCACGCCCAGTTCGATCGCACGCGGGATCCGCGCGCTCATGACTGCAGCGCCTCGGCGCGATCCCACAGCAGGTGCAGGTCGAAATTGATCAATGCGGTGAGCAGGCAGGCCAGCGCGACGAAACCCCAGAAGCCGGTTTCGGGCGTGACTTCGGCCACCACCGACAGTTTCACCACCGACACCAGCGTGCCGAGCATGAAAACCTCGACCATGCTCCACGGTTGCATCTGCCGCAGGGCGTGCATCGCGCCGATGAACGCGCGCGGCACGTGGCCCATGCGCAATGGCAGCAGCACGTAGAGAAAAAGACCGATCTGCATCAGCGGGAAAATGAACACGCACACCGCCGCGGCGATCGCGATGGCGTCGACGCCGCTGTCGTAAGACGTCAGGATGGCGTGCCACAGGGTGGTGTCGTTTTCGATGCCGGCCAGATCGAGACGCATGATCGGGTAGGCATTGGCGATGAGGAACACGATCAGGCTGGCCAGCGTCAGCGCCAGCATCGCGTCGAGATCGTGGCGCTCCCGGCGGTAGAGCACGCTGCCGCAGCGCTGGCAGCGGGCGACCTCGCCGGGTTTCAGGACCTGACGGCGATAGACCGAATCGCAGTGTTCGCAGATAACCAGGAGAGCGGATGGCATGGCCGGTTTCACGGTGGCCCGAAGGCTTTGGCAAAGACTAGCGTCGAGCGTATCAAATTCCATGTGCGGCGGCGGTGCGGATGCCCGTGTCGTGCGAGCGGCAGGCGGCGCAGTCGCGTAGGAAATCTCGTGCGCGCGCTGTCGATTATCCGGAAGGAGTAATGCGCCCCACGCTGGATATAGTGTGCGCTGCACGCGGGACAGCGTACCGATCGTGCAATTTTTGCCCCATGGATCGCACGAACGACAAGGACAGCTCAGCACTATGCGGAAACTTATTGCGTGGCCGGCGGTTGCGGCATTCTGTCTCGGTCTGTACGGCGCTGCTGCCGTTGCTGCGAATGGTCCGGCGGTCGATCTGACCGTGAAGGCTGGAACGATCGGCGTGAAGACCCACGCCGCAGTCGGCAATCCCACGAAGATCGCGCTGCAGGCAACCAGCCCGCTGGCCGGCATCAAGATCAGCCAGCAGTTGCAGTCGACCGACTGCCTGCTTG
This sequence comes from Stenotrophobium sp., assembly GCA_035565075.1. Taxonomy (GTDB): domain Bacteria; phylum Pseudomonadota; class Gammaproteobacteria; order Nevskiales; family Nevskiaceae; genus Stenotrophobium. Next base: position 6,165 of record DATMTG010000314.1, on the reverse strand, counting down.
CGATCAGTCAGTGGACCGGAGTGTGCGTGCCGCCGGGGCCCGGCGTGCCGGTGAGCCCCGACTGATATGCGGCGCGGTGGGTCTGTCTGCCCGCCTCAGTGCCGATAACCCTTGACGCGCACCTTGAAGTCCATCGCCGGACCGGGCGTCGGCGCGGTCTTGGTCTTGAGCGTGTAATCGGCCGGCTCCAGCGCCAGGTCCAGCTTGTAGAACACCCGTGCCATCGATAACGCGATCTGTACTTCCGCAAGGCTCTTGCCGAGGCAGGTGTGCGGACCACGGCCATAGGGTGAATAGACGCCGGGCTTGAGGTGTTCGGCACGCGGCTTCTCGTAGCGGTCGATGTCGAACTTCTCGGGATCGGGGTAATACTCGCCCATGAAGTGCGGCACGCTGGTGCCGACATAAATCATTTCTCCCGCGTACACCTGGTGGCCCTCGAACACGAAGTCGCGGGTCGCCGTGCGCATCTGCGCCACCGCGATCGGGTACAGGCGCATGGTTTCCATGATGGCGCCGTTGAGCGCGGGCAGCTTTTTCATCAGCCCGTCCTCGTCGACCTCGCCGCCGGCAAACAGCGCGTCGACTTCCTGGTGGATGCGCGCCAGAACCTGCGGGTGCTTGAGCACGGTATAGACGATCGCTGAGGTGGTGTTGGCAACGGTGTCGAGTCCGGCGACGTAGGGGCCGGTGACGGTCAGGATCAGGTCGCTGGCCGGCATCACTTCCGGATGGTTGCGGTGCGCATCCATCACGTCGTCGATCAGGTTCTTGTCCTCGTCCTTCTTGTCGCCGGCGGTGGCGTAGTACTGCGCAATCATCTTGTGGCCCAGTTCGAAAACGCGCGCCTTGGCATTCTTGTACTGCGGACGCTTGAGCAGGAACTTGGGCCGCTGCCGCGTGACCAGCACATTGAGGATGTGCAGGATGGTGGTGCGGATGTCCTTGATGTATTCCAGCGGCGCCGCGCCGGTGAGGATCGTGCCGAGCTGGTCCACCACCATGTACTGCATCGCCTCGACCACCGGCACCTGTTCGCCCGGTTTCCAGTCGCGGACGATGGCGCCGTCGGTGATCTTCACCAGTTCGTTGTAACGGCCCTTGATCGACTCCTTCGAGTAGCCGCGGCGCATGATGTCGCGCAATTCCTTGTGGCTGGCGCCATCTTCGCCGCTGAGCGCGCGGGTGGCGCCGTATTCGGCGACCAGGCCCTGCCAGAACTCCTTGGAACGCAGGCAGTCGCGGCCTTCGCGCGTGCCCATGAAATTGGCGGCCTCGACGCCGGCGATCGCAAGGTAGCGGTTGCCCAGCACCGAGAGCCTGAAGACCGGTCCGTGCTTGCGGTAGTTGTCGACAAAGAATTTTGCAGGGTCCCTGGCCATGCCCAGCAGGCTGCCGATCAGCGGCAGGCCGCGGACCGTGGGAGTTTCGCGCAGCGCCAGGGTTTCAGTTGCAGATGCCACGGTGTTTCCTCGAAGGGATGGGCCATGCATGGCCCGTTTCAATGACGGTTTTACCAGAGCCGGGGCGCAGCGGACTCGTCCAAGCGGAGGATGGGGCGGTCGTGGCGTCTGGCGCGGAAGGGAACAGCTGGCCCAGAATAGGGTCAATGATGTGCTGCGGCGTGTGCCGCGGCAGCCCGACAAGGACGGACAGATGAGCAAGACGGCGTGGACTCTGGTGGTGATTGCGGCGCTGGCGGTATTCGGCGCGCTGGTGTTTTACCGCTACCGGCTTTACGTCCAGCAGCAGGCCCCCGGCCCGGTCGCGGCCGCGCCCGCGCCTGAAGCGCCGCCGCCCGCGCCGCCGACACACTACCCCGTACCGCCCCCGCCGCCGACCGCGGTTTCGCAGCCGCCCAGCCTGCCGACGTTGGAAAACAGCGATTCCTCGCTGCGCGCTTCCCTCGAGCAGCTGGTCGGCAAGATCGCGGTCGAGAAACTGCTGAATTCCAAGACGCTGATCCAGAATCTGGTGCTGACCATCAACAGCCTCGATCACGATCCGGTGCCACAGCGCGTGCGGCCGTGGCAGGCGGTGCCCGGGCATCCGGCGGTGCATGCCGATGGCGGCAATCTCACCCTGAGCGCAGACAACGCGCAGCGCTATGCGCCCTACATGGCGCTGGTGAAGGCGATCGATGCCAAGCAGCTGGCCGGCGTCTATCTGTCCAACTACCCGTTGTTTCAGCAGGCGTACCGGCAGCAGGGCTATCCCGACGGCTATTTCAATGATCGGCTGATCGCGATCATCGACCACCTGCTGGCGGCGCCGGATGTGCAGGGGCCGATCCAGGTGGTGCAGCCCAAGGTACTCTACGAATTCGCCGATCCGCAGCTGGAACAGCTGTCCTGGGGTCAGAAAATCATGATCCGCATCGGCGCGGACAACGAGGCGCTGGTCAAGGCCAAGCTGCAGGCGATCCGCGCCGCGATCGTGGCCGAGACGCCGCCGGAGCCGGCGGCCGCCACCCCCTAATTTTCCGCGGGCGGTTCGTCGCGCCTGAGGTGGTCGAGCTTGCGCCGCGCTTCGGCGGCGGCAGCGGCGTCGCGCAGTTTCTCGGCTTTGCTGCGGCCAAAGCGCAGGCGGTTTTCGGCGGCCTGCCGCTCGGCGTCGGCGCGGGCCTTGCGCTTGCGCGCTTTATTCAGGTTGATGACCGTGGCCATTGATGCCCGCGCTAGGCCAGGCCCGCGGCCTGCTCCAGTTCTTCCAGGGCCTCGCGGCTGTAGACCGCCAGGCGTTGCAGATGCGGCAGGCCGTCGCGGCAGCCGATGAAGCCGAAATTCAGCGTGTCGACGTAGCTGACGACGGTGATGTTCAGCCCGTAGCCCTGGAACGGGATCGACAGCGGGTAATACGCATCCATGCGGAAGCCGCGGAAGTACAGCGGCTTCTCAGGCCCCGGAACGTTGGAGATCACCAGGTTGAACACCGGCCGCACGCGTCCGGCCGCACCGGGGATCTGCGACAGCATCATCGGCGCCATCAGCAGCGCGCTGTACTGCATGATGCCGTTCTTGGTCATGCCCTGGAGCTGCGCCTTGGCCTCGCGGGTGGAGGCGATGATGGTCTCGAAGCGCTCGACCGGATCGTCCACATCGGTCGCCAGCGTCGCCAGGATCGCGCCGACCGCGTTGCCGCCGCCCGGGTCATCCTTGGGCCGCACGTTCACCGGCAGCATCGCCGTCAGCGGTTTTGCGGGCAGCGCATCCAGTTCGAGCAACAGGCGTCGCAGCGCCGAGCCGCAAAGCGCCAGCACGATATCGTTGAGCGTGCCCTTGTAGGCCTTGGCGGCGCGCTTGAGCCGCGCGACTTCAAACTGCTGCGTGGCGAAGCGGCGGTTGCGGCTGATTTTCTGGTTGAGGATGGATTTGGGCGCCTGCATCGGTGCGATCAGCGACTTGCTGCGGCTTTTCGCGGGACGCAGCACGTTGACCAGCGCCCGGGTGACGTTGCGCGTGGCGCCGACCTGTTCGCGCACCAGCGTCATCAGCGCGTCGAGCGTCGGAACGTTCTTGTTCGCGCCGGCCTTGTCGCGCCTGGGTTGCGGCTGCGTGTGAAACATCGGCGTGTCGCGCTCGGCCGCCGAGGTCGACATGCTGGTCGAGAGCAGGCGGATGCCGGTGTAGCCGTCCACCAGCGCGTGATGCACCTTGAAATAGATCGCGAAGCGGCCGCCTTCCAGTCCTTCGATGAAATGCACTTCCCACGGCGGGCGGTGAAAATCGACGCTGTGACTGTGCAGGCGCGAGACCAGGATGCCCAGTTCGCGTTCATCGCCGGGCGCGGGCAGCGCCGAGCGCCGCACGTGGTATTCGACGTCGAAATCCTCGTCTTCGATCCAGGATTGCAGCAGGCTGGCGAGCAGCTTGGGGTGGCGCAGCTTGAGGTTCCACGGCGGATACGCCTTGCCTTGCTGGCGCACTTCGTCGATCAGGTTGCGCAGCAGGTCGGGCGGGGCGTCGGGCGGCGGCGAGAACTGCATCAGCGCGCCGACGTGCATCATCGATTCGCGGGTTTCGGCGGCGAGAAAAGTCCAGTCCAGCGGATTCAGGCGTTTGCTCGCACTCATGCGATTCTCCGTGTCGTTATTCTGCCAGCCCGTGGTTTGATGGTAGCGCCAAGTCGCGGGCTTGTCGCGCGGACCGGTCGCCCTGTGTGGATTGCGGGCGCCGTTCTCGCGCAAGCTGTCTGGCGCAGTCGCTTAGTCGGGGCTTTCCTGCGGTTCGCGCACGAAACCCAGGTGGGCGGGCATGGCGGCGACATCCATGCGCGTGACCGGCAATGCCGTCGCGCCGATGCGCAGCTGCATCGCCGTGCGCATGCCGGAGGGTTGCGCAAGCGCCGCGGCCAGCCGGGTTTCGTCGGTGGGTTTTCCCGCGCTGTGCAGCCGCTCCAGCGCCCAGGCCAGGCTGGCGTCCTCGAGCACGCCGGGACCGTGTTCGCAGGTCAGCAGCAGCGCGCCGTGTTCATCCATGAAGGCGGCGGCCGGTGCCGTCACCGCCAGGCCGGTGTGCGTGTAGAGCCGGCCGGCGCCGTCGGTGCGCAGGATCAGCGGCGCGTAATCGAGCGCGATGTATCCGCGCTGCGGGCCGTTCTGGAAATACCAGCGGCCCTGCGCGTCGGCGGCATAGTTGGCGTTGATGGTGTCGATGATCTGCGGCCGCGAGATGACCTCGCCACGGATCAGCCAGCGACCACGCCGGTCCAGCCGCAGCCAGCCGTACAGCGCCGGCACGTTGGGCCATCGGGCCAGTGCCCGCGCGACCCAGGGTTCCATCAGCAGCCTCCTTGTGGCGTGGCGAACGAATGCAACACAACTTTACCCCGCAACGTGCCGGAATGACGTTTCCACCGGGTCGGGTTCATCGGATGTTCAGCCGGCTGGCGTAGATTTTTCCATACACGCCGGCCTTCGGCGTCAGGAGGTTCGAAGATGAAACGCACATTGATCTGCATGGCACTGAGTCTGGGCATGATCCTGCCCGGGATTTCCCAGGCGCATGGGTATCGTGATGGCAGCAACTACAATCATGGCGCCTACTACCATGGTGGCTATCATGGGGGTTACGGCCACGGCGATGATCGCTGGCACGACGGTTATCGTCATGATGGCTTCGGACGCGCCGCGGTATTGCCACTGATCCTGGGCGCGGCGGCCGTCGGCCTGGTTGCGGATGTGATCGCGGCGCCGTTTCAGGCTGTGAACTACGCGCCGCCGCCGCCGGTGGTGTACTACCCGCCACAGCCGGTCTACCAATACGCGCCACCGCCGCCACCGCCGCAGACCTGCACGTATTACCCGGACGGCTCCAGCTACTGCCGTTGAGGATTCAGCCGCCGGCTGGCCGGTGACAACGCCGGCCAGCCGGCACGAGTTTCAGGGCGCCGCCGGCAGGTTGCGGCCGAGCTGGGCGATCAGGCGGCGCTTGCTGGGAATCACCCACTGCTCTTTCAACTGCGGCGACAGCAGGCCGGCCGCTTCGAGTTCGTCGCACAGATGCATCTGGTGCGCGAGGTCGAACAGGTCCAGCTGGTAGGTGAACAGGCCGTCGTCACCGACGGTGATGAACGAAATGCCCGGCGTCTGGTAATGGCTGCCGTCGCTGCGCAGGCCCGGGCCGCGGTTCCACCAGTGCGTGATGATGTGGTTGCCCTGCGTGGCGTAGCGTTCGATCGGGAAGCTCCAGCCTTCCCAGCCCACCAGCATTTCGCGGCCGTAGTGCGTGGCCCTGATCTCGGCACGGCTGCGCGCGTGGACCCGCATCGTGCCGGCGTACTCGCAGACGTATTCGCAGTCTTCGGCGTAAAACTCGTCGGCAATCCAGCCCCACTCGTTGCGCGCCGCGGCGGCGACGAATGCGGCCTGCAAAGCGGTGGCGCGGGCTTCGACCTGTTCGCGGCTCAGGGACATGGTGCTCTCCGGTGGTGTGGCTTCATCCTGCTGCAAGCCGCGGCGCGCGGGCATCACCCGTTTGTGCGATCGGCCGATCGGCAGCCGTCATGGCGTCGGATTCGACAGCGGCCGAAAAAACGCGCAAAGTGCGCGGGCATTCGCTTCAAGCATGATCCCGTGATTATCGTCTCACCTGCGTTATTCGCAGTTCGCGTCTTCTCCCGGCTCGATACTTGATCGCTTGCACGACACCGCAGGCAAGCTGCCTG
>DATMTG010000313.1:0-8154 GCA_035565075.1 Stenotrophobium sp. | reverse complement strand
GTCGAGCAGAATTTTCCGGGCCCTGGACCTATGACCGCATGAATACCGAAAAAGTGCAGAAGCTGACGGATGTCGAACAAGCGGTCGATGCGATCATCGCGCGCGTCGGCAAGACCATCGCCATCGGCCTGCCGCTGGGCCTGGGCAAGCCGGTCGAACTGATCAACGCGCTGTTCCAGCGCGCGCTCCGCGACCCGTCGATACAGCTCAGGATCCTGACCGCGCTGTCGCTGGAGATTCCCACGGGCGCCAGCGCGCTGGAGAAAAATTTTCTCGCGCCATTCATCGAGCGCGTGTTCGGCGGGGTGCCGGAACTCGATTACATGAAAGCGCTGCGCAGCAACACGCTGCCGAAAAATATCGTCGTCAGCGAATTCTTCTTCAAGCCCGGCAGCCTGCTCGACAACAAGCATGCGCAGGAACACTACGTCAGCAGCAACTACTCGCACGCCGCGCGCGACGTCTTCAACCAGGGCTGCAACGTTGCGGCGCAGACCCTCTGCAAACGCGAGACCGAAACCGGCACGCGCTACTCGCTGTCGTGCAATCCCGACACCACGCCGGAGCTGCTGGAACATCTCCGTGCCAGCGGCCGCCCGTATGTGGCCCTGGGCCTGATCAACCAGGAATTGCCGTACATGGGCAACGATGCGGAGGTCGACGCCGGAATTTTTGACTTCATCATCGACCACCCGCGCTACAGCACGCGCCTGTTCTCGACGCCCAAGCTCGGCGTCGCCACGCCCGACTACATGATCGGCCTGCACGCCAGCGCGCTGGTCAAGGACGGCGGCACGCTGCAGGTCGGCATCGGCGCGCTGGGCGACGCCATCGTCCACAGCCTGCTGCTGCGCCACCAGAAAAATCCGGTCTACCGCAACCTGCTCAAGGACTGCGGCGCGATGGCGCACTCGGCGGCGCTGGTGCACGAGATCGGCGGCGATGCGCCGTTTGAAAAAGGCCTGTACGGCGCATCCGAGATGCTGGTCGATGGCTTCATGCCCCTGCACCAGGCCGGCATCCTCAAGCGCGAGGTCTTCGACTTCTGGGCGCTGCAGCAGCTCATCAACGAAGGCCGCTGCGACCCGCAACACCTGCACGCCGATGTCCTGCTCGAGCTGGAAAAACTCGGCGTGCGCGTGATCCGTACCCAGGATTTCCGCATCCTGCAGCACCATGGTTTTTTCAACGACGCCACGCGCTACGATCTCGGCTACCTGGTCGCACCGGACGGCCAGCGTTTCATCGCGAACATCGCCGATCCGATTTCACGCAAGATCATCGCCGACCAGTGTCTCGGCCAGCGCCTGCGCAACGGCATCATCCTGCACGGCGGGTTCTTCCTCGGACCGCAGGCGTTCTACGACTGGCTGCGCAAGCTGAGTGAGGATGAGCGGCGCCAGATCTGCATGACCGGCGTCAACAAGGTCAACCAGCTCGATCTCAATCCGCGACTCTACAAGGCGCAACGCATCCACGCGCGCTTCATGAACACCGGCATCATGGTGTCGCTGTCCGGCGCGGTCTGCTCCGACGGACTCGCCGACGGCCGCGTGATCTCCGGCGTCGGCGGCCAGTACAACTTCGTGTCGATGGCGCACCAACTGCCGACCGGCCGCTCGGTGCTGATGTTCCGCGCCGTGCGCGACAAGGACGGTACCGACGCCGGTGCCAGCAGCAACGTCGTGTTCAACTACGGCAACTGCACCATCCCGCGCCACCTGCGCGATATCGTCATCACCGAGTACGGTATCGCCGAACTGCGCTCGCGCAGCGACAGCGACGTCGCCAAGGCGTTGCTCAACATCACCGACTCGCGCTTCCAGCAAGGCCTGCTGGATCAGGCCAAAAAGGCCGGCAAGATCGAGGCGGAGTACCAGATTCCCGAACAGTATCGCCGGAATATTCCACAGCGCCTCGAAGACCTTTTACAGCCTTACCGGACACAGGGCATCTTCCCGGCCTTCCCATTCGGCACCGACCTCACGCCGCAGGAACAGCTGCTCGGCAAGGCGCTCAAGGGCGTGAAGGCGCGCGCGGCGAAAACGGCGAAATGGAAACTGGCGCTTGCGGCCTGGCGCCAGCGCGGCAGCGACATTCCCGAGGCTGTGCAGCCGTATCTGCAATGGCTCAAGCTGGATGCGCCGCACAGTATTCAGGACAAAGTCGTGCGCATGCTGCTGGTCGAAGAATTACGCGCATCGGGGAAACTCTGATCGGGCACCGCGCCTGACCCGGTTTGCGGGGGAATTGGAATCCGTCGAAGGGGGAGTGCCATGAATCATCGTTCATCCATCACGCTCTGCGTGGCCTTGCTGGTGCCGGCGATGGGGCTGGCCGCGACCGCACCGGACGCCGTGCAACTGCTGGCACAGCTGCCGGCCTGGCCTGATAACGTCGCTGCGGCGGCCGCCGGACAGCCGCTCGCCGAAAAGCTCGATCGGCAACTCCGGCAGGCGGGCGAGCAGCTTCAGACCGAAATCGCGCATGCGGCCTATGCAGGCACCGCGCTCGACATGGGCAGCGACCCGGCGCAGGCGCAGGCCAAGGCCGCCGCGATGGCCCAACAGATGGCCAGCATGACCGATGCTCAAAAGATGGCGTTTGCCATGAAGATGCGGGCAGAGATGATGCCGGGCGCGGGCATGGCGGCAATCCCCAATGCGGCCGAGACGCAGGCCATGCAGGCCCTGTCGTCGTTGCAGGAGCAGGGCCGCGCCAACGCCGATCTCCTGAGCGCCGACGCCGGCAGGATGAACGGCATGCTCGAAAGTTATCAGCGCCAGCAGCAGAGCCTGGAGGATGAGCTCACCGTGAAATTCCAGGCGCTCAACAGCAGGCCGGGCAAGGCGAACTGCGTTGCCGACTGGAAACAGCGCCAGCAGTTGCGCATGCACTACGCCGACCAGCATGTCGCCCTGGCCAACCGGATGCTGGCCGAAATGAAACCGGTTTATGCCGACGAGCAGAAGCGCGCCGGCGAGTCCGCGCAACTCGCGGCCAAGGCCTTGCAGACCGGTGCGGTCATTCACAATCCCGTCCTGCAGCGCCAGACTGGTCCGATGGTCGGCGGCCTGCGTACAGGCACCTTGACCGCAGTCGGCGAACCGGTGCGCGCCTACGGTGCCGCCGCGCGAGAAGCGCAGCGCTGGCAGCAGCAGCACCAGGAGGTTTTCGCGGGCAACGTCGCGCCGAACTGCAGCTGAGACCCGGCCGAGGTCAGGCCGGCGGCGTCAGGCCGCGGCCCAGCATCCAGTCGCGTAGCGCCAGTCCGGTGGCGGCCGGCCAGGGCCGCAGGTTTTCCGGACGGATGCGCCGGTATTCCAGCAGCTCTTCGCTCAAGGCGACGGTGCCTGTCGCCGTGACGTGATAGGCGATGATCAACTGGTTCATGCGCGCGAACGGGTAGTGGCCGACGAAGCGGACCGACTGCGCATCCAGGTCCAACTCTTCCTTGACCTCGCGGCCGATGCCGGCTTCCGGCGTCGGGTCGTCGCGCTCGAGAAAACCTGTGATCAGCGCAAACATTTTTTCCGGCCAGGCGCGATTGCGCGCGAGGATGATCTCGCCTTCGTGCTCGACGATCGCGGCAACGACCGGCACCGGGTTGTCCCAGAGCACGAACCCGCAGGCCGGGTCCGGGCAGGCCTGGCGCTGCAGGCCGCCATGGTCGGCGACGATCAGGGGCTGGGTGCAGCGTGGGCAGTAGCGATAGTTCGTACTCATGGTGTTCCGGTCTGCGGGGCGGTTTCCGCCCTGGCCACATAGCTTCCGCGATGAATCAGCACCTGTTGATTCTGACAGAGGATTTCGGTGGTGACACTCGCACGTCCGCGGCCGTGCCGGCGCAGCGCGGCCAGAAACGGTGCGGCCATGTTCTCGTCATGGCGCGCCGTCGCCGTTACCGCGTCGGCGGCGGGCCGCAAGAAATCGCACTCGCTTTTCTGCACCACCAGCAAGGCATCCAGTTGCTCGGCTTGCAGCAGCCGGTGCAACGACAACCAGCCGCAAATGATGCCGAGCGTTGCCAGGCTGCCGCCAAACATCGTGCGATGCGGATTCTGGTTCGGTGTCAGCGGCGCCGAGATGCGGGTCACGTCCGGGGGGGCGTCCTGCACCTGCAAGGCCATGGCGCGTGCCAGGGGAATCTGCGCGTGCAGGTAGGCCGTCAGCGCCTCCGCGGAGGGCGTTCCGCTATGCCGCCGGGTCATCTGGCGAATCACCCGGCGCCTGGTCTGCGGCTTCCTCTCCGGCGGGCGCGTCCTCGGGTTTCTTGCGCTGGATTTCAACGCTGTCGAAAATGCCGCGGGGGATCATCCACTCGTCCAGCGAGAGCCCGGCCTGCTCCATCTTCTGCACGATGGTCGCCAGCGCCTTGTTGCTGCCCTTGGTGGCAATGCCGCAACCCTGCCGCGCCAGCAGGGTTTCGAAACGGTTCACGAAATCCGCGCGGTCGCGATGGGGAATGCCGTTGGAAACCCGCGAGCGCGCCCATTGCTGCACCTGCTGGAACTCGATGGCTGGAATCACGAAACTCAGGTTCTGCAGCGTCACGACGACGAAATCGCCGTTGCGCGACACGCGCCCGCCATTCAATACGCTTTCGAGGATGCTGGCCAATACAAACTCCGTTTCATGCTGCGGACGACTGTTCGCCGGCGAAATCACCGTGCGTGCCAGCTTACGCGCTTGTAAATTTATGCGTAGCCTCCGCACTTGCGGGCTGTTCCGGTGTCAGAATGACAGGCACGAGGAGGCTGCCGTCATGTACAACGTCCGTCTGCAGGTGATTTTAACGCTGCTCGCCACGCTGGTTCTCGCCGCCTGTGCGACGCCGGCCACACGCATCAAGGACCATCCGGATCGTTATGCCGCACTGACGCCGGAGCAGCAGACGCTGGTGAGACAGGGTCAGGTTGCGCTGGGCATGCCGGCGGCGGCGGTCGAGCTTGCGCTGGGCAAGCCTTCGAGCATCACCGAGCGCACCGACAGCAAGGGCGAGGTTCAGGTCTGGCATTACGCCGACCCGCAGTCGTCGCTGACAGCGGTGAGCTACAGCGGCTTGTACGACCCGTTCTTCTTTCCGTTTGCGCCGGTCGTCGTCAGCACCACGCAGCCGACCCGAGACCTGATCCGCGTCTATCTCAATGCGGGAAAAGTGACCGCCATCGAGCGTGAAATGAAGTAGCCCCGGCTACTTGCCGATACAGAACTGGCTGAACACGCGCCCCAGCAGATCGTCGCTGGTGAATTCGCCGGTGATTTCACCCAGGGCCTGCTGCGCCAGACGCAACTCTTCCGCCGCCAGTTCCGCCGACGCGCCTTGCTCGAGGTGCTGGCGGGCCGCCGCCGCACTGGATAATGCGTGTTGCAGCGCCTCGACATGCCGTGTGCGTGCGGAAAAAACGCCCTCCATCCGGGTCAGTGCGCCCGTCCGCCGGAGGATTTCCTCGATCAGCGCCTGCACGCCGTCGCCACGGGCGGCGCTGAGCCGGATAATGGAATAACCGGCTTCGGTGGCGTGGCCCGCCGCGCGCAGGGAAAGATCGCACTTGTTGCCGACGACCAGCGGCTGCACCGAGTCCGGCAGTTTTTTCAGCAGCGCGCGGTCGGTTTCCGTAAGGCCGACGCGATCGTCGACCAGGAACAGTGCGATCTCGGCCTTTTCCAGCGCTTGCCACGCTCGCCGGATGCCTTCGCGCTCGATGGCATCCTCGCTTTCGCGCAGTCCCGCGGTATCGACGATGGTCAGCGGAATCCCGGACAGGACGATGTTTTCGCGCAGCGTGTCGCGTGTCGTTCCGGCGATTTCGGTGACGATCGCGGCGTCGGTTCCGGCCAGGCGATTGAGCAAGGTCGATTTTCCGACATTGGGTTGTCCGGTCAGCGTCAGCGTAATGCCTTCGCGCAGCCGCCGCCCCTGTGCCGCTTGCCCAAGCAGTTCCTGCAGCCGCTCGATGACGGCCGTCAGCTGCAATCGCAGCGCCTCGTGGGCCAGCCACGGAATATCCTCGTCGGAAAAATCCAGCGCGCCTTCGACATGGATGCGCAGCTGCGTCAATGCTTCGACGATGGCCGTGACGCGACGCGAGAATTCGCCTTCCAGCGAACGCAGTGCCGCCGTCGCCGCCTCGGCGCTGGCGGCATCGATGAGGTCGGCAATCGCCTCGGCCTGGGCCAGGTCCATGCGTCCGTTGAGAAACGCGCGCTCGGAAAATTCGCCGGGCCGTGCGATCCGTGCGCCCTGAGCGCATACCGCACGCAGCAGCAGATCCAGCACCACCGGGCCGCCGTGGCCCTGCAACTCGGCGACATCCTCGCCGGTAAAGGAATGCGGGCCGGGAAACCACAGCAGCAGGCCCTGATCGAGTACCCCGCCGTCCGCCGCCGTCCGGAAATTTCGCAGACTCGCGGCGCGGGGTGACGGCAACGGTCCCGCCAGCCCTTGCACAATCTGCCGGGTCAGCGGCCCCGAGATGCGGATGACGCCCAGCGCGCCGCGCCCCGCGGGCGTGGCGATGGCAGCGATGGTGTCGGTCGCCGGCGGCATGACGATGGTGTGTTCGTCCGCGGCGGGCGGCGGGCTTCCTAGCGGGCGCTGGCGCGCGCCAGGTCTTCCCGATCCAGGCGACGCTTGATGATCCACTGCTGGGTCAGGCCGGTGAGGTTGGACACGAACCAGTACAGCACCAGGCCCGACGGGAAGAACGCGAAGAACGCCGTCATCAGGATCGGCATCATCTGCATCACGCGCTGCTGCATGGGATCTGCAATCTGCTGGCCCGAGATCCGTTGCTGCAAAAACATGCTGATGCCGAACAAGGCCGGCAGCACGAAATACGGGTCGGCCGCGGACAGGTCGTTGATCCACAGCATGAACGGCGCCTGCCTGAGTTCCACGCTTTCCAGCAACACCCAGTACAGGGCCAGGAATACCGGGAACTGGATCACCAGCGGCCAGCAGCCCGCGAGCGGATTGAAGCCTTCTTTCTTGTACAGCTCCATCGTCGCCTTGCTCAGGCGTTCGCGATCTCCGCTATAGCGCTCCTTGAGTTCGGCGATGCGCGGCGCGAATTTCTTCATCTTCGCCATCGAGCGGTACTGCGCCTCGGACAGCTTGAACATGGCGCCACGCACCGTCAGCGTCATCAGGATGATGGCGAATCCCCAGTTGTGGGTCAGCGAGTGCAGGAAGCTCATCCACCAGAAAATCAGGCTCGCGATCGGCGTTAGGATGCCGTAGTCCACCGCGAGATCGAGTCCGGGCGCAACGGCGCCGATGGTTTTCTGCAGCAGCGGCCCGAGGTAGACATGGCTGCTGAAGCTGTGCGTCGCCTGCGGCGGCACGGTTGCTGCCGCGCCCACGTACTGCGCGACATAGCCCTGCGATGCGCCGGGTTTGCCCGTAAAAGTGCTTTCCGCCCCCGACGGCGGGATGATCGCGGCAATGAAATACTGCTGCAGCATCGCCAGCCAGCCGCCCTTCTGCTGCAGATCGACCGGCTCCTTGTTCAGTTCATCGAACTTGAATTTCTTGAAACGGTAGTCCGTGCTGCCGGGTTTCTGTTCGTAGACCGCGATGCCGTCGAAGGTGTGGACCGCGCCGAAGTGCGACGATTTTTTTTCCTGCGGCGTCTGCCACAGCCGGACATAGGGACTGACCGCCAGCGCGCCAGCGCCTGTGTTCCTGACCTCCTGGGTCAGCCCGACATCGTAGGAGCCGCGCACGAAATGATAGGTCTTGCGCACGGTGTAACCGCCGGCATCCACGTATTCGAGCGGGACATCCAGGCTGTCCGCGCCCTTGGCCAGCTCGTAACTGCTTTGACTCGAAGTGTAGAGCGTCTTCGGGCCGGTCAGGGTTTCCTGCGGCGTCGCCAGGCCGCTCTGCAATACGTACCAGTGCGGGTTCGTGTCATCCAGCAGGGCGAAGTTGGTCTTGGGCTGGTCCTTGGCCACCGGGTATCCCACGAGCTCCACGCGGCGCAGTTCCCCGCCATCGAGCGAGATATCGGCGATGAACTTGTCGGTTTTGACCTGGATGCGCGCGCCATTGGTTGCGACTTCCGCCGCCGTACCGGCGCTTTCCGGCATGTGGACACGAACCGGTTCGTCGGTCGCGGGGCCGGCGGCGACCTTGTCCACTGCCGCAGG
>DATMTG010000312.1:0-3551 GCA_035565075.1 Stenotrophobium sp. | reverse complement strand
GGTCGGGCATCGATGCCCGCCGGAACCGTCGCAAGCAGGCGCGCGGCGATCGATTCGCGCAGCGCGTCGGCATCGCCGAGCCAGTGGCTGCTGGCCTGCGCGCGCTTGAAGTACAACTGCGGATCGTACTCCCAGGTGAAGCCGACGCCGCCGTGCAGCTGGATCGCTTCGGCGGCGCAGAAGAACAAAGTATCACTGGCCAGCGCCTTGGCCATCGCGCACTCCATCGCCAGCGCGTCGTCATCGCTCTGCGCCGCCGCAAACGCGGCGCCGTAGACCGCCGACCGCAGGGCCTCGACCCGCACCATCATTTCCGCGCAGCGGTGCTTGACCGCCTGGAACGAGGCGATCGTGCGGCCGAACTGCTTGCGTGTCGCGGTGTACGCGACGGTCAGATCGAGGCACTGCTGCGCCGCCCCGAGCTGCTCGGCGGCGATGTACAGCCGCGCCAGCGCGAGGGCGCGCGAAACGCCGACGTGCCGCGCCGGATCGTCGATGCGCACTGCCGCCGGCAACAGCGCATCGCAGGCAATGCGCGCGAAACGCCGCGTCTCGTCCCAGCCCCTGGCGGGCAATACCTGCACGCCGTGGGTCTGCGCCGGCAGTGCGAACAGCGCCAGGCCGTCGTCGGCCTGCGCGAACACCAGGAGAAGATCGGCGTCATCGGCACCGACCACGCGCTCGGCCACGCCCTGCAGGCGCCAGCCGTCGCCGACGCGCGTGGCATAGACGCTGCTGGCGGCGGCCGGCCAGCCGGCGACGTCGCTGGGCAGCGGCACCGCCACCCGCAGTTCGCCCGCGGCGATCGCGGGCAAATGCTCGTCTTGCGCGGCGGCGGTCGCGGTTTCGGCCAGGACAGTCGCCCCGAGGCAGACCGTGGCGAAAAACGGCGCGCACAGCAGGCGCCGGCCGATCTGTTCCTGCACCAGCACCAGTTCCATCGCGCCCAGGCCGAGGCCGCCGTGCGCCTCCGCCACGGCGATGCCGCACCAGCCGAGTTCGCCGGCGATGCGCTGCCAGACGGCGGCGTCATAGCCCGCCGCGCTGGCCATCGCCTTGCGCACGGCGGCGCTGTCGCTGACATCGGCGAGAAAGCTCTCGGCCGCGTCGCGAATCATCGCCTGGTCGTCGTTGATGGAGAAATCCACTCGGAGCCGCCCTGATCGTGGCCCCGGGCACAGCCGCCGGAGCAGGCCCGATTATTCAATACCGGGCCTGCCGGCTCTTCACCCATTAGGGTTATACGCGTCCGCGCCGCATGGCGCGGCGGCTGCGGGCGGTATCAGCGGCCGAGGGCGAATTTGAGCGGGTTGTACCAGCGGACCCGCTCCGAGCGGGGCTGCGGGACCTTGCCGTCGAACTCCAGCACGCCGTCCTCGATCGCGCCGCGGCGCATCACCGGGATGTCGCGCAGGTAGTCCTGCACCACCTGCCAGGGCCGGCGGTTGCCCTGACGCGGCAGGCGGTCGGCGGCTCGCTGGATGTAGCCGGACGACAGCCCGCCGAGCACCGTGTCCTCGGTGGCGCAGCCCTCGTGATCGTGCGCGACCGCGACGCGGTACCCGTGCTGGTCCATGTGCTTGAGCAGGCGGCAGACGTATTCGCTGGCGAGATCGGCCTTCAGCGTCCACGAGGCGTTGGTGTAGCCGAACACCATCGCGGCATTGGGCACGCCCTCGACCAGCACGCCCTTGTAGGTCAGGCGGTCCTTGACCTTGACCGGCACGCCGTCGATCGACATCTCGATGCCGCCCGCCATCTGCACGTCGAGGCCGGTGGCGGTGATGATGATGTCGGCCTGGATCTTCTCGCCGGATTCCAGGCGGATACCGTCGGCGGTGAAGCTCTCGATCCTGTCGGTCGCGATCGACGCCTTGCCATTGCGCAGGACCTTGAACAGGTCGCCGTTGGGCACCACGCACAGGCGCTGGTCCCAGGGATTGTAGGTGGGCGAAAAATGCCGCATGTCGATCTTGTCGCCGACCTGCTTGCGGATCAGGCCCAGCAGCATGCGGCGCACCAGCCGCGGGTGCCGCCGCGAGGCGCGGTACAGCAGGCGCTGGATGCCGATGTTGCGCGAGCGGTTGAAGCGGTAGGCGACCTTCGCCGGCAGGATCTTCTGCAGGCGCGCCGCCAGCGGGTCGATCGCCGGCACCGACAGGATGTAGGTCGGCGAGCGCTGCAGCATGGTGACGTGCTCGGCCTTGTCGGTCATCGACGGCACCAGCGTGATCGCGGTGGCGCCGCTGCCGATCACGACCACGCGCTTGCCGCTGTAGTCGAGATGCTCCGGCCAGTGCTGCGGGTGAATGATCTGGCCCTTGAATTTTTCCTCGCCCGGGAATTTCGGCCGGTAGCCGGCATCGTAGTTGTAATAGCCGGTGCAGCCGAGCAGGAACGACGCGCTGTAAATCTCGCGCCGGCCGCTGGCCTCGTCGAGCGCCTCGACGTTCCATTGCGACTGCGCCGACGACCAGTCCGCGCGCAGCACCTTGCGGCCGAACTGGATCTGGCTGTCGACGCCGTACTCGCGCGCAGTCTGATTGACGTAGCGGCGGATCGAGGTGCCGTCGGCCAGCACCCGCGGTTCGGTCCACGGCTTGAAGTTGAAGCCGAAGGTGTACATGTCCGAATCGGAGCGGATGCCGGGATAGCGGAACAGGTCCCAAGTGCCGCCGATGGCCTGGCGCCGCTCGAGGATCGCAAAAGTCTTGCCCGGGCACTGGCGGCGCAGGTGGCAGGCCGCGCCGATGCCGGACAACCCGGCGCCGACGATCAGCACATCCACGGCCCTGACCGCGATTGCGTCCTCGGCAGACTGGTCACTCTTGGCAGTTTTAGCCGGCATGTTCCGATATCCTGGTCGTGAAATCGTCCGCTGCCTGTCGCGGGCGGCGGCACCTCATCAGCCCGAAAGTAGACCCGATCGGGGGCACGGTCATTGGCCTGAATGACATTGGACGATGGCGCATCGGGCCGGCCGCGTCCGGCAGCCGATCAGCCAGCGGTATGGAACGCCGCCAGCTTGTTGCCGTCGAGGTCGCGGAAATAGGCGAAATGGCCGAAACCGCCACGCGGGCCGGGCGCCCCTTCGCAGGTCGCGCCCAGCGCCAGTGCCTTGGCGTGCAAACTGGCGACCTGCTCGTCGCTGTCCACCTTGATCGCCAGCATGCTGCCGTTGCCGGCCGTTGCCGGTTCTTTGTTATGTGGCCGAGTAATCATGACCATTGCGCCTTTACCCACCTGGTAAAGGAGCCCATTCGGTGTCGGCATCAGGCGCTTGCCGCCGACCTCGCCAAGCAGGGCATCGTAGAAACCCGTCGCGCGATCAAAATCGTTGGTGCCGATGCACACATAACCTACGTTCGCCATGCTGGTTTACCCAAGTTGTTCCGGTTTGCGTAAGCCAAGTGTCACTGAAGAGACCGGCAATCCGCAAATTTCCCGGCGAGCTTCCGGGTCACGCCTGAGCATTGGCTCCCAGCTATTTTCAAACTCAATGACTTTGATGTCTGCCAAGTGCCAAGAGCCGTCACTCACACCGCAATTTT
>DATMTG010000311.1:0-4417 GCA_035565075.1 Stenotrophobium sp. | reverse complement strand
ATATCTAATAACAACTTCGTCTGTCATTCATCCGAGAGCGGGTCGTGTCCAATTCAACCAGAAGCAGTCTTGCGCCCCCGGCCCTGCCGACACGCCCAGGCCAATGCCTGCGCGTACAGCGGATACCCGGCGCCGCGACTGCGTTGCTGGCCGCAGAGATCGCGCAGGCGCACCGCGGCTTGACGGTGGTGATCGCCGACAACGAACAGCACGCCTACCGCCTGCAGGAGGAGTTGCGCTATTTCCTGTCAGGGCAACTGCCGCTGCTGCATTTCCCGCACTCCGAGACCCTGCCCTACGATCCGTTTTCGCCGCACCAGGAAATCCTCTCCGAGCGGCTGGCCGCGCTGTATCGCCTGCCCACGCTCGAACGCGGCGTGCTGCTGGTCACCGCTGACGCGCTGATGCAGGCCCTGCCGCCGCGCCAATGGCTCGATGGGCGCGCCTTCATGCTCAAGGTCGGCGACACGCTCGATCCGCAAGCCTTTCGCGCACGCCTGGTCGCCGCCGGCTACAGCAGCGTCAGCGAGGTGCAGACGCAGGGGGAGTTCGCGGTGCGCGGCGCGCTGATCGATCTGTTCCCGATGGGCTCGCGCATGGCCTACCGCATCGACCTGTTCGATGACGAGGTCGAGACGCTGCGCAGTTTCGATCCCGAGACCCAGCGCTCCACCGACAAGGTCGCGGAAATCCGGCTGCTGCCGGCGCGCGAGTTTCCTACCGACAAGGAAGGCATCGAGACCTTCCGCCGGCGTTACCGCGAATATTTCAGCGGCGACCTCAGCCGCAGCCGCATCTACACCGACGTCAGCCGGCAGCTGATTCCCGGCGGCATCGAGTCCTGGCTGCCGCTGTTCTTCAACGAGAACGAGACGTCGGCCCTGCTGGACTACCTGCCGGCGGGCAGCCTGATCGTCGAGCTGGATGACCTGGGCGCTGCGCTGAATGAAAACTGGCGCCAGCTCGAGGAGCGTTACGAGCGCTATCACGGCGACATCGAACGGCCGCTGATGCGGCCCGCCGACCTGTTTACGGCGCCGGCCGCCGCGTTGGCAGCGCTGGAGAAATTCCCACGCGTTGAATTCGTTTCCACTCCCCGGCAAGGGGAGCGCGAGAACGAACCGGAACCGCACATCACTGCCCTGCCCGCAACCGCGGCCGACATCAAGGCTTATCTTGCGCAGACGCAGGATCGTGTGATGTTCATCGCTGAATCGGCGGGCCGGCGCGAGGCCCTGCTCGACTGGCTCAAGCCGCTGGGCATCCTGCCGCGTGTGCATGGCAGCTGGCTGGATTTCGCCGCGGACCGTAATCGCTACGGTATCAGTCTGGGACCCTTGCAGGATGGCTTCCGTCTCGATGATGACGCGCTGGCCGTGGTCTCCGAGGCACAGATCTTCGGCCAGCGCGCGCCGGTGCTGTCGCGCAGGCGCGGCAAGGTGCGCGACCCGGAAACCGTCCTGCGCGATCTGTCCAGCCTGTCCATCGGCTCCCCAGTCGTGCATGTGCAGCACGGCGTCGGCCGTTATCTCGGTTTGCAGAAACTCGATGCCGGCGGCGTCGAGGCCGAATACCTGCTGCTGGAATACGCGGCCAAGGACAAGCTCTATGTACCGGTCGGCTCACTGTCGCTGATTCATCGTTACACCGGCGCCGAAGATGCGCAGGCGCCGCTGCATACGCTCGGCTCCGACCGCTGGAGCAAGGCACAGGCCAGGGCGCGCGACAAGGCCCACGACGTCGCCGCGGAATTGCTGCAGGCGCAGGCGCGACGGCTCGCTCGGCCGGGGCTGCCGCTGGCGCTGGATCTGGCCGATTACCGGTCGTTCTGCGAAGGCTTCGCGTTCACACCGACGCCCGACCAGCAGACGGCGATCGATGCCGTGCTGGCCGACCTGCAGGCCGAGAAATCCATGGACCGCGTGGTCTGCGGCGATGTCGGCTTCGGCAAGACCGAGGTCGCGATGCGCGCCTGCTACGCCGCCGCGCGCGCCGGCCGTCAGGTCTGCATGATCGCGCCGACAACGCTGCTGGTGCAGCAGCACGAGAAAAATTTTCAGGATCGTTTTGCCGGTCTGCCGATCCGCATCGCGGCGCTGTCGCGCCTGCGCTCGCCCAAGGAGCAGGGCGCGGTTCTCAAGGAACTGGCAGACGGCCGGCTCGATATCGTCATCGGCACGCACCGGCTGCTGCAGGACGACGTCCGCTTCAAAAACCTGGGACTGGTGGTAGTGGACGAGGAGCACCGCTTCGGCGTGCGCCACAAGGAGCGTCTCAAGAACCTGCGCGCCGAGGTCGATCTGCTGACGCTGACCGCAACACCGATCCCGCGCACGCTCAACATGTCGCTGGCCGGTCTGCGCGACCTCTCGATCATCGCCACCCCGCCGGCCTCGCGCCTGGCGATCAAGACCTCGGTCTGCGAATGGAGCAACGCGCTGGTACAGGAAGCCTGCCTGCGCGAATTGCGGCGCGGCGGCCAGATCTATTTCCTGCACAACGAAGTCGCCGACATCGAAGTGTTTGCGCGCAAGATCCAGGAACTGGTGCCGGAAGGCACGGTGCGCCACGCCCACGGCCAGATGCGCGAACGCGAACTGGAGCAGGTGATGCTGGATTTCTACCACCAGCGTTTCAATATCCTGGTGTGCACCACCATCATCGAATCCGGCATCGACGTCCCGAGCGCCAATACCATCCTGATCGATCGTGCCGACACGCTGGGCCTGGCGCAGCTGCACCAGCTGCGCGGCCGCGTCGGCCGCAGCCACCACCGCGCCTACGCCTACCTGCTGGTACCGAGCAAGCGTGCCATCAGCAGCGACGCGCAGAAGCGCCTGGATGCGATCGAAACCCTCGGCGACCTCGGCTCTGGATTCGCACTGGCCACGCACGACCTCGAAATCCGCGGTGCCGGCGAGTTGCTGGGCGAGGAACAGAGCGGCCAGATCTCGGAAGTGGGATTCACGATGTACGCCGAACTGCTGGCGCGCGCGGTCAAGGCGATCAAGTCCGGCAAGCTCAACGACGAGCCCTTCGGTCACAGCGAATGCGAGATCGACCTGGGAACCTCCGCCCTGATTCCCGAGGACTACGTGCCCGACGTGCACACGCGCCTGACGCTCTACAAGCGCGTCGCCGAGGCCGGCAACGAGCACGAACTGGATGAACTGAAAGTGGAGATGATCGACCGCTTCGGACTGCTGCCGCCGCAGGCCGAGCGCCTGCTCGACGCCGCGCGCCTGCGCACCGCCGCCGCGCCGCTGGGCATCAGCCGCATCCGCGTCGGCGCACGCAGCGCTAGTTTCGATTTCAGCGCCACGCCGAAAATCAATCCGCTGAAACTGATCAAGCTGATCCAGACCCAGCCCAAGGTCTACAAGCTCGAAGGCCAGAAGCGGCTGCACTATCATGCCGACCTGGAAACGCCCGAAACGCGCGCCGCCTCCCTGCTGCCATTGTTGGCTACACTGGGCGAGCCGACACCGAGTCCGAAACCATGAAGATATCCGCCCGCCTGCTGATCTGCCTGAGCCTGCTACTGCCCGCCGCGGCCTGGGCCGAGACCTACCGGGTCGACGTCATCGTGTTCCTCAACAAGGGCAGCACCGACGGCGAGCTCGGGCGCAGCACCACGTCGATCGACATGCGCCATGCCATCGAGATCACCGACACCGCCGCGCTCAATGCCGCCGGCATCAGCCTGCTGCCGGACAGCGCCTTCGGCCTGACTCCGGAATGGGAACACCTGCGCTACTCCAAGGGCTTCAAGCCGCTGCTGCGTCTGGCCTGGATCCAGAAGGATCCGCCGGCCGCCGATGGCCCGGCGCTGCACCTGCGCTGGGGCGAAGGTTTTGTCGGCACCGGCGCCAGCCTGTCGCCGGTGGACGGCACGCTGAGCCTGACCGCCGATCATTACCTGCACCTGAATGCCGACCTGGTTTACACCGAGGCCATCGGCAACGGCTACACCAGCTATCGCCTGCATGAAGACCGCCTGATGCGGCGCGACGAGATCCACCACCTCGACAGCCCCAAGCTGGGCATTCTCGCGCGCGTGGTGAAAGCGGGCAGCTAGCCCCGGTCAACCCTGGCCGGCGTTCGCCAGATAATCCCGATACGCCAGCGCGATACCCTGGTCGAGCGCGACCTGCGGCTGCCAGCCCAGTGCGCGCAGCTTCGAGATGTCCAGCAGCTTGCGCGGCGTGCCGTCGGGCTTGCTGGCATCCCAGGCGGTCGCGCCGGCATAGCCCACCGCCTGCTTCACGTGCTCGACCAGTTCGGCGATGGTGACATCCTCACCACAGCCGACATTGAGCAGCGGCGGCTCGCGATCGTTGAACAAATGCCCGAACCGGGTCTCGGCATGTTCCAGCAGGAATACGCAGGCATCGGCCATGTCGTCGCTGTAGAGAAA
>DATMTG010000310.1:0-6665 GCA_035565075.1 Stenotrophobium sp. | reverse complement strand
GTGTGCCTTGCTCTTTCCGGCACTGATTAAACGAGGTCGATCGCCATGAACCAGATTCCATTTTTCCTGTCTTTTGTGATTGTCCTGGCCGGTATCGCCACCGGCCAATGGATCAATTTTTATCTGGGCCTTGTCCTCATTGTCATTGGAGTCCTCGTCGGCCTGTCGGCCAAGGTAGCCAATGTATGGGAGAAGTTCGTGATCCTCAGGCTCGGCAAGCTGCAGGGCGTCAAGGGGGCCGGGTTCTTCATGATCATTCCCTTGCTCGATCGCATCGTGGCGGTCATCGACGAACGGATCCAGACCACGGCATTCAACGCGGAACAGGCATTGACCAAGGATACGGTGCCGGTCAATGTCGATGCGATCATCTTCTGGCATGTCAGCGACGCAGAGAAGGCGGCTCTGTCCATCACCGATTATCGCCAGGCCATCGACCGCGTCGCCCAGACCACCTTGCGCGAGTTGATCGGCGCTTCGATGCTATCCACGCTGCTCTCGGATCGCGTCGAGGCCGACTCGCATCTGCGCGCCGAGATAGAAGGCAAGACGGCCGCATGGGGCATCGCGGTCAGCTCCGTGGAGATCCGGGATGTCGCGATTCCGGTCGCGCTGCAGGATGCGATGTCGCGCCAGGCGCAGGCCGAGCGCGAAAAGCAGGCACGCGTCATTCTGGGGTCGGCGGAAGCGGCGATCGCCTCGAATTTCGTGGAAGCGGCGCGGGTCTACGAAAGCCAGCCCGGCGCGCTGCAGCTGCGGGCTATGAACATTATTTACGAAACGACCAAGGAGCGGGGCGCGACCATCCTCATGCCGACTTCGATGGTCGATAGTCTGAATCCGGCATTGGCGCTCGCCGTCGCCGGCCGGGACATCGTTACCGGCCGGGACGCGCTGGCCACCCCGCTCAAGACCGCAGCCTGATGATGTTCCAGTTTGTACGTGCCGCATGGAACCGGAAGAAATCGTCGCCATGGAATAGCATCGCGCCGGTACGCGATGAACTGTTCGGCGAAGAGCGGCTGATGCAGCACGCGCGCAGCCTCGCCGGCGCGCAATTCATCCTGGAGCGGCCTTCCTCCGGCCCCTCGCTGACGGCGCGGCTCAAGGACAACGCGCACCATCTCTTGCGGGCCTATGAAACGACGGTGACGGCGGCGGGAAATGGCGAGGCGATCACCCCGGCCGCGGAGTGGCTGCTCGACAACTACCATCTGGTTGAAAAGCAGGTCCGCCAGATTCGCGACGACTTGCCTGCCAGCTACTACCGGCAATTGCCCAAGCTGGGCGCCGGCTCGTTCGCCGGCTACCCGCGCGTGTTCGGCCTTGCGTGGGCGTTCATTGCGCATACCGACAGTCATTTCGACTCCGACTTGCTGTGCCGGTTCGTGCAGGCCTACCAGACCGTGCAGCCGCTGACTATCGGCGAACTTTGGGCAGTGGCGATTACGCTGCGCATCGTGCTGATCGAGAACCTTCGGCGCCTGGCCGACGAAATCACCGACGGCCGCATTGCGCGGCTGGACGCCGATGCGATGGCCGATCGCCTGCTCGGCGTGAGCGGCCACGCGCCGCAGGCCATCGAAACCCTGCTGGTGCGCTACGGCAGATCGGTTTCGCACGATACCTTTGCAGTGCAGTTGATCCAGCGGCTGCACGACCAGGACCAGGAGGCGATGCCGGCCATTGCATGGCTGCACGCACGTCTGATCGCCCAGAACACCACGGCGGACCGGATCGTGGCCGCGGTGCACCAGAATCAGAGCGCGGCCAGCCTGACGGTGCGCAACGTGATTACGAGCATGCGTCTGATTTCCGATGTGGACTGGAGCGATCTGTTCGAAAGCATGAGTCTGGTCGACGAGTGTTTGCGCGTTTCCCCGGGATTCGCCGATATGGATTTCACCACGCGCAACTTGTATCGCGGCGAAATCGAAATGCTGTCGCGCGGTTCATCGACGAGCGAGATAGACATCGCCAACCGCGCCGTCGCTGCCGCGCAGGCTGCCGCGCAAGGCACGGCGGCCGACGAGTCCGGCGCTGCGCGAGCGATGCGCCGGCATGCCGCCGATCCCGGTTATTACTTGCTGGGGGCGGGCCGGCATGCTTTCGAGACCGAGGTCGGCTATCGCCCGCCGGCGACGCTATGGCGGCACTGCTTCACGCGCCGCGCCGGTCTGGGCGGCTACATCATCCGCATCCTGTTGCTCGCGGCGCTGCTGTTGGCCGGCGTCCTGGCGCTGCTGGCCGGCTTTGTGCCCCAGCCAGGCTGGCTGGCCTTGCTGGGCCTGGCGGGATTCCTGCCCGCGCTGGACGCGGCCGTGGCGTTTGCCAATCGGGGTGTAATGCGCGACGTCAACGCGGTCGTTCTGCCGGGACTGGCGCTGCGCGATGGCGTTCCCGCCGCGCTGCGCACGGTCGTGGCCGTGCCGACTCTGCTGACCACCCAGGCTGCGCTGGCCGAACAGATCGAGCGGCTGGAGATTCATCATCTGGCCAGTGGGGCGGGCGAGATCTACTACGCATTGCTGTCGGACTGGACGGATTCCCCGACCGAGCAGGCCGATGGCGACCAATCCCTGCTGGCCGCCGCGGCCACGAGGATCGCGGAATTGAACCGGCGCTATCCGGCTACGCAGGACAGCGCGCGCTTCCTGCTGCTGCATCGCCGGCGTATATGGAATCGCAAGCAAAAGCAGTGGATGGGTTGGGAGCGCAAGCGCGGCAAGCTGCACGAGTTGAATCGTCTGCTGCGCGGCGCGTCGGACACTTCGTTCGTTGCCATTGACGGACATGCGCCGACCGTGCCGCCGCAAGTGCGCTATGTAATCACGCTCGATGCGGACACTCGTTTGCCGCGCGATACGGTTCGCCGGCTGATCGGAAAGATGGCGCATCCGCTCAACCAACCGGTGTTCGATGCGGCGAGCCAGCGCGTCGTCGAAGGTTATGGCGTGCTGCAGCCTCGTGTCACGCCCTCATTGCCTGTCGGCGCCGAGGGCTCGCTGTTTCAGCGCATCTTGTCGAGCCCGAGCGGGATCGATCCCTACGCCGCGGCCGTATCCGACGTGTATCAGGATCTGTTCGACGAAGGCTCGTACGTGGGCAAGGGAATCTACGACGTCGATGCCTTCGAGCTCGCCCTGGCCGGCCGGGTGCCGAACAACACGATGCTCAGCCACGACCTGTTTGAAGGAATTTTCGCGCGGGCGGGCTTGGCATCGGACATCGAAGTCGTCGAGGCATTTCCGGCCCGCTACGATGTCGCCGTGGCCCGCCAGCATCGTTGGGCGCGCGGCGACTGGCAATTGCTGCCTTGGCTCGTTGGCGCGCGCCACCAGGCCGACCGGACGCTGCAGGCCACCGGTCGTTGGAAGATTCTGGACAACTTGCGCCGCACGCTGGTGGCCCCCGCGGCCTTCGTCGCCTTATTGGTCGGCTGGACCTTGCCGTTTTCGGCGGCGCTGCTCTGGAGCGCCTATGTGGTGGCGACGATCGGATTGCCCTCGCTGCTGCCCGTGCTCGGTGCGCTCGTGCCGCGCTGGAGGCGTACGCACGTGAAAATGACGGCCAGGAGCCTGCTGCGCACCTGGCTGGCCGATTTGCGCCTGGCGTTGGCGCGGGTCGCCTTTTCGATCGTTTTCCTGGCTCAGCAGGCGTGGTCGATGTGCGACGCGATTGCGCGCACGCTGTTTCGCGTTCTGATCAGCCATCGGCGTCTGCTCGAATGGACCACCGCGGCCGAAGCCAGCGCGTACGACCGGCTCTCGCCTTACTCGTTCTTCCTGTGGATGCGCGGCGGCGTCCTGCTTGGGCTGTTCGGCACGGCAGCCAGCGCATGGATGGCGTGGCATCTGGGAAACGACGGGGCATGGGTCGGCGCTGCGTTCCTGATCGCCTGGCTGGCTTCGCCTGCCGTCGCTCATGGGGTGAGCGTCGAGCCGCGATCTGCATGCGACCTGCAGATCGACGCCGACGATGCGCTGCACCTGCGCCTGCATGCCCGCCGCACTTGGCGTTATTTCGAGGTTTTTGTCACGGCCGCCGACCATATGTTGCCGCCGGACAATTTCCAGGAGGATCCGCGCGAGGTCATCGCGCACCGCACGTCGCCGACCAATATCGGGCTTTATCTTCTCTCGATAGTCAGCGCGCGGGAGTTCGGCTGGCTGGGCACGCTCGACGCCATGGCGCGGCTGGAGGCCACGCTCGCCACGCTGCAAGGCTTGCCGCGGTATCGGGGCCATTTCTACAACTGGTACGACACGCAGGATCTGCAAGTCTTGGAGCCGAAGTACGTATCGTCCGTCGACAGCGGAAATCTTGCCGGTCATCTGATCGCGCTGGGCAACGCCTGCCGCGCGTGGGCCACCCAGCCTGCGGGGGCGTGTCCGGGTGCGCTCTCGGGAATGCGCGATAGCCTGGCGGTGCTGCTTGCAAGCATGCGCGAAAGTACGGCGCAGCATGCCCGGACGATTTTCCACGGCGATTTCGAGCAGGCATCCGATGCGCTGCAGGCCGCGCTTGCCGGCGACGGATCGACATGGCCCCAGATCCGGCAGCTCGTTGCGACGGTAGTCGACATTGCACACGCGCTGATCGATGAAACCCGCCATACGTCGGGCGGTGCGAGCGACGAGGCGCGGTTCTGGGCCGGCGCGCTCGAGCTGGCCGCGCGCAGCCACTGCCGCGATGATGCCTGCGCTCCAGGGCAGGAATCGCCGGCGGCTCGGCTCAACGCGTTGGCTGATGTCGCGCTGCAAATGGCCGATGCGATGCAATTCGGTTTTCTGCTGGATCCGGTTCGCGGCCTGCTGTCGATAGGCTACGCCGTCGACGAAGGCCGGCTCGACCCGAGCAGTTACGACCTGCTGGCCTCCGAGGCGCGGCTGGCCAGTTTCGTCGCCATCGCCAAGGGCGACGTTCCCGCGCGCCACTGGTTCCGGCTGGGTCGCGTCGCCACGCCGGTGCCAGGCGGCGCAGCACTGGTTTCCTGGTCAGGCTCGATGTTCGAATACCTGATGCCGTCGCTGGTGATGCGCGCGCCGGCCGAAAGCCTGATCGTGCGCACCAACAGTCTTGTCGTGCGTCGGCAGATCGCCTACGGCGAGACGCTCGGCTTGCCCTGGGGCACTTCCGAATCCGCTTTCAACGCGCGGGATCTCGAATTTACCTATCAATACTCGAGCTTCGGCGTTCCGGACCTGGGGCTCAAGCGCGGTCTTGGCTATAGCATCGTGATCGCACCGTATGCGACGGCCCTGGCCGCGATGATCGCGCCGGCCGCGGCCATGCGCAACTTCGAGCAGCTTGGCGCAGCCGGCGCCAGCGGCCGGTTCGGTTTCTACGAGGCACTGGACTACACGTCCGCGCGCATGCCCCAGGGTCAGCGGGTCGCGGTGGTGCGCGCCTTCATGGCGCATCACCAAGGCATGTCGATCGTTGCGATTGCCAATGCGCTGCTGGGCGGACGCCTGCGCGCGTTCTTTCACACCGAGCCGTCGATCCAGGCAACCGAACTGCTGCTGCAGGAACGCATGCCGGGCAGTGTGGCGGCCGCACACCTGCGCATCAACGAGGATCACATCGAGGGTGTGATGCGCGGCGCCAGGCCCGCGGTGGCACGGCGCCTGCTGTCGGCGACTGGCGCATCGCCCGCGACCCACCTGCTTTCCAACGGCCGCTACGCAGTGATGCTGACGGCGGCCGGCTCGGGGTACAGCCACCGCGGCGATCTGGCCGTCACGCGCTGGAGCGAGGACGCCACGTGCGACGACTCGGGCAGCTATCTGTATCTGCGCGACGCCGAGAGCGGCGAACTCTGGTCGGCGACGTGGCAGCCGACCGGAGTCGTCCCGCATCGCTATGAAGTGAACTTCATGGAGGATCGTGCGGAGTTCCTCCGGCGCGATGGCACGTTGGTGACCCGGCTCGATGTAATCGTATCGCCCGAGGAAGACGCGGAAGTGCGACGGGTGTCGGTGACCAACGACGGCGCGCGCGTGCGCGTCATCGAGTTCACGTCTTATGCGCAGATCGTTCTTGCCCCGCCGGCCGCCTATCAGGCGCATCCGGCATTCTCGAAAATGTTCGTCGAAACCGAGTTCCTGCCGGCGTCCAACGCCATTTTGGCGACACGCCGTCGGCGCGAAGTGGGCGAGCCCGAGGTCTGGGCCGCGCATCTTGCGCGGATTTCCGGCGATGCCGTCGGAGCCGTCGAAATCGAAACCGACCGGGCCCGGTTCATCGGACGCGGGAAAAGCGTGCGTTGCCCGCAGGGCCTTGCGAGCGGGCGGCCGCTGGGCAATTCGTCGGGTGTGGTGCTCGACCCCGCCTTCGTGCTGCGCCAGCGCCTGCGCATCAAGCCGGGCGAGACGGCCAGCATTGATTTCTGGACCATCGTCGCCGATACCCGTGCTCAATTGCTGGACCTGGTGGACAAGCATCGCGATGGCGAGCCGTTTGCACGGGCGGCGATGCTGGCCTGGACCCAGGCCCAGATACAGCTGCGCTACAACGGCGTGAGTCCCGATGAAGCCTGCCTGTTCCAGCAGTTGGCGGGCTATCTGCTGTACAACAATGCGTCGCTTCGGCCGGTTTCGGCCGCGCTGCTGCGCGGCGCGGCGGCAACGCAGGCCGCGGGCGGCGTGGACGCCGAACCGCTT
>DATMTG010000309.1:0-7461 GCA_035565075.1 Stenotrophobium sp. | reverse complement strand
TGTCTCTCGCGCATAGGCGCGCATGAACAGATCCACCACGGCGTGAACATGCGCCCGTAACTGGCGCGCCGTGGGCCGCGGGCCCTCGCCGATCAGGACCTTCATGTGCGGGATGCCCTGCAGCAGCGAGAAGAAATGGCCGGCGGCATCGGCGCTGTCGGCGATGCGCAGTTCACCGGCGGCATCGGCGCGCTCGAGCAGGCCCGACATCTGCGACAGGTTGCGTGCCGGTCCCGCGGCAAAAAACAGCTTGCCGAGACGACTGCCGCTGGCGCCCTGCGCGCACAGCAGGCGATAGAACTCCAGGGTCTCGTCATTCATGACCAGGCTCATGAAGCCATGACCGATGATGCGCAGGCGTTCGCGCAGCGGCAGCGGCGAGTCGGGGTCGAAGAAATCGGGCGGGGTGAAATCGCGGCATTTCTCGGCGACTGCCGTCTGGAACAGCGCGGCCTTGCTCTTGAAATGGCTGTACAACGTCAGCTTGGAGACGCGGGCGTGTGCCGCAATCGCATCCATGCTCACGCCGGAATAGCCGTGGCGGGCGAACAACTGCTTGGCGGACGCCATGATCGCCGCGCGCTTGTCGAGGTCCTTGGGTCGTCCCCGGGCGCGCGACGTTGCGCTGCGCTGTGTCGGTTTTACGGTCGCCATGATTCATATACTATACGGTACAGTACAGATAATGAAACCGACCGGGCGCGATCCGGCCGGCCGGGGGCATCCATGCGGTATCCAATCAGAGTCCTGTTCCTCGCCTGCACCGGCATGCTGCCGCTGGCGGCCTGCACGCATCCTGAAGCGGCCCCGCCGGCGGCGCGGCCGGTGCTGGTCGAGCCGCCCCATGCCTACGCCGGCGAGTCGGGCGAGGTGTTCCCGGGCACCGTGCACGCACGCGAGGAGGCGCAGCTTTCGTTCCGTATCGCTGGCAAGATGCGCACGCGCCAGGTCGACGTCGGCGAGTCGGTCAAGAAGGGGCAGGTGCTGGCGACGCTGGACCCTGCAGACAGCCGCCTGAACCTGTCCGCCGCCCGCGCCGCGCTCAACGCCGCGCAGGCCGATGTCACGCTGGCCTCCGCCGACCTCAAGCGCTACAAGGACCTGCTCGACAAGGGCTATATCACGGCGTCGGTTTTCGATGCGCGCAGCAATGCGCTGAAACTGGCCGAAGCGCACCGCGAACAGGCGCAGTCGAATCTTGCGGTGGCGGCCAACCAGACCGCATACACGTCGCTGCGCGCCGGCAAGGATGGCCTGATCACCGCGGTGCTGGCCGAGGCCGGGCAGGTGGTGGCGGCGGGGCAGCCGGTGTTCGGTTTTGCCGCGCAGTCGCAGCGCGAGGTGCAGATCGATGTCGCCGAAGGCCGCGTCGCCGCCTTGCAGGATGCGCCGGTGCTGCACGTGGCGCTGTGGGCGCATCCGGGCAAGCTGTACCAGGGCAGACTGCGCGTCATCAACCTGCAGGCGGACAACGCGACGCGCACGCACGAGGCGCGTGTCACCATCGTCGATGCCGACGATGCGGTGCAGCTGGGCACCACCGCCAGCGTGCTGATGGGCGAGCGCGTCGACCCCGACACCTATGTCGTGCCGCTGTCGGCCCTGGTCAAGGAACAGGGCCGGCCGTCGGTCTGGATCGTCAGCGACGGCCACGCGCACCGGCTCGCGGTCAGGGTGGTCCGTTATATCGAGGATCGCGCCATCGTCAGCGGTCCGCTGTCGCCGCAGATGCAGATGGTCAGCGCCGGCGCCAACCTGCTGACGGAAAACATGGCCGTGCGCGCGCTGCCGCGTCAGCGCCCGGCCGGGCAGCCGTGAGCGCAGGGCGCTTCAATCTTTCAGCGTGGGCGCTGGCCAATCGCGGCCTGGTCGCCTATTTCATGATCCTGTTCGGGGCGATCGGCATCTGGTCCTACCTGCACCTGGGACAGTCCGAAGATCCGCCGTTCACGTTCCGCATGATGGTGATCCACACCTACTGGCCCGGTGCGACCGCGCACGAGGTCGAGGAGCAGGTCACCGACCGCATCGAGGAAAAACTGCAGGAACATGCGCAGCTGGATTTTCTGCAGAGCTATTCGCGCCCGGGCGAGTCGATGGTGTTCTTCGTTGCGCGCGAGGATGCCACGCCGGCCTCCATGCAGGAGACGTTCTACCAGGTGCGCAAGAAGGTCGGCGATATCCGCTCGACTTTGCCGGATGGCGTCATCGGGCCGTATTTCAACGACGAGTTCGGCGACACCTTCGGCAACATCTACGCCCTGACCGGCAAGGATTTCAGCAACGCCGAACTCAAGACCTATGCCGACCGCATCCGCGAGCGGCTGCTGCGCATCAAGGATGTCGGCAAGGTCGAATTCTTCGGCGTGCAGGATGAGACCATCGAGGTGCGCATCGACAACGTCAAGCGCGGCGAGCTGGGGATTCCGGCGCAGGTCATCGTCGATGCCATCCAGCAGCAGAACAGCGTCAATCCCGCCGGCGTCTTCCAGACCACCAGCGACCGCATCTACCTGCGCGTCAGCGGCGGACTGCATGGCGTCGCGGATATCCGCAACGCCCCGATCCGCTACAACGGCCGCACGCTGCGCGTCGGCGACCTGGCCGAGGTCGAGCGCGGCTACACCGACCCGCCGGAGCCCGGCGTGCGTTTCATGGGAAAACCCGCGATCGCCATCGGCGTCTCCATGCGCAAGGGCGGCGACATCATCCGGCTGGGCAACGCGCTGGACCGCGAGTTCTCGGAAATCCAGGCCAGCCTGCCGCTGGGGCTGGACCTGGGTCGTGTCGCCGACCAGCCGCGCGCGGTGCGCGAGGGCGTGCACGAATTCGTCCGCGCGCTGACCGAGGCCGTGGCCATCGTGCTGCTGGTCAGCTTCTTCTCCCTGGGGTACCGCCCGGGACTGGTGGTCGCGTTCTCGATCCCGCTGGTCCTGGCGATGACCTTTGCCGCGATGAAATACTTCGGCATCGATCTGCACAAGATTTCCCTGGGCGCACTGGTGCTGGCGCTGGGCCTGCTGGTGGACGATGCCATCATCGCGGTCGAGATGATGACGGTGAAGATGGAGCAGGGCTGGGACCGCGTGCGTGCCGCTGCGCACGCCTACACCAGCACCGCGTTTCCGATGCTGACCGGCACGCTGGTCACTGCGGCCGGTTTCCTGCCGATCGCCACGGCGCATTCCAGCACCGGCGAATACACCCGCTCGATCTTTGAAGTGGTGACGATCGCGCTGCTGATCTCCTGGGTGGCGGCGGTCGTGTTCGTGCCGTATCTCGGCTACAAGCTGCTGCCCGATTACCACGCGGCGAGCGGCGAGCCCGGCGCGCACGATCCCTACCAGTCCCGCTTCTATCAGCGTTTCCGCGCGCTGGTGGTCTGGTGCGTGGATCATCGCCTGAAGGTGATCGGCATCACCGTGCTGGTTTTCGTGCTGTCGGTGATGGCGTTCCGGCTGATTCCGCAGCAGTTCTTCCCGGCCTCGACGCGGCTGGAGCTGCTGGTCGACCTCAAGCTGCCGGAAGGCGCTTCGCTGCAGGCGACACACGCGGCGGCATTGCGACTGGAAAAAATACTGGCGCAGGAAAACGGCCTGGACAATTACGTCGGCTACATTGGCAGCGGCGCGCCGAGATTCTATCTGCCGCTGGATCAGCAGTTGCCGTCCGAGAGTTTTGCGCAGTATGTGCTGACGACCAAAAACATCGCCGCGCGCGAGCGGATCCGTGCGCATCTGCTGGCGCTGTTTCCCACCGCGTTTCCCGACCTGCGTACACGCGTGCTGCGTCTCGAGAACGGGCCGCCTGTCGGCTATCCGGTGCAGTTCCGCGTCAGCGGCGACGATCCGGAAATCCTGCGCGCGCTGGCCAAGCGCGTCGAGGCGGTGGTGCGCAAGGACCCCGACGTCGCCAACGTCCACCTGGACTGGGGCGACGATCCCAGCAAGATCGTGCGCCTGGTCATCGACCAGGCGCGGGCGCGGGCGCTGGGCGTGAGTTCGCAGTCGGTGGCGCAGTTCATGCAAGCTTCGCTGTCCGGCGGCCAGATCACCACCCTGCGCGAGGACAACAAGCTGATCTCGATCATGTTCCGCGGACCGCCCAGCGAGCGTGCGCGCCTGTCCCTGCTGGGCGATACCGCGATTCCGACGGCCAACGGCGGCACGATCCCGCTGAACCAGATTGCGCGTCTCGAATACGGTTTCGAGGACGGCATCATCTGGCGGCGCGACCGCATCCCGACCATCACCGTCCGCGCCGACGTCAATACGGAGGTGCAGCCGCCGGCGATTACCGCGCGCATCCTGCCGCAGCTGGCGTCGATCAGGGCCGACCTGCCGCCAGGCTATCGCATCGAGACCGGCGGCACGGTCGAGGAAAGCGCCAAGGGCCAGGACTCGGTGAATGCCGGCATCCCGCTGTTCATCGTCGTGGTGCTGACCGTGCTGATGTTCCAGCTGCGCAGCTTTTCGCGCGTGATGATGGTGGTGCTGACCGCGCCGCTGGGCGTGATCGGGGTCTGCCTGACCATGCTGCTGTTCCGTCAGCCGTTCGGCTTCGTTGCGATGCTCGGCACCATCGCCTTGTCCGGCATGATCATGCGCAACAGCGTGATTCTGGTCGACCAGATCGAGCAGGATATCGCCGGCGGGTCCTCTGCGTATGACGCCATCGCCGACGCCACCATGCGCCGCCTGCGGCCGATCGTGCTGACCGCGCTGGCGGCGGTGCTGGCGATGATCCCGCTGTCGCGCAGCGTGTTCTTCGGGCCGATGGCGGTCGCGATCATGGGCGGGCTGATCGCCGCCACCGCGCTGACGCTGCTGTTCCTGCCGGCGCTGTATGCGGCGTGGTTCCGCATCCGGCGGCCGATCGCTTAGGGATTCCTCAGTCGGATAGCGCCTGCCGCACGCGTTCGCGCAGCGCCGGGATCACGTCCGACTCCATCCACGGCCGCTGTTGCAGCCAGTGGGTGTTGCGCGGCGAGGGATGCGGCAGGGGGAAATAGCCCTGCGGCATGAAATCGCGGAAGCGTTGCACGGTCTCCGCCATCGTTCCGCTGCGCGCGCCCAGGTAGTGGGCCTGCGCGTACTGGCCGATCAGCAGGGTCAGCTTCACGTTCGGCAGTAACGCGCGCAGGCGCGGATGCCACAGTGGCGCGCACTCCGGCCGGGGCGGCAGGTCGCCGCCCATGCCGCGGCCCGGATAGCAGAAGCCCATCGCCATGATCGCGAAACGGCGAGGATCGTAGAACGCCGCGCGGTCGATACCGAGCCACTGCCGCAGGCGGTCGCCGCTGGGATCGTTCCAGGGAATGCCGGTGGCATGCACGCGGGTCCCGGGGGCCTGGCCGATGACGAGGATGCGCGCCGGCTCGTCCACCTGGATCACCGGACGCGGACCCTGCGGCAGATGTGCCGCGCAGACGGTGCAGGCACGGACCCGGTGGGCCAGCAGACCCAGTTTGCTGCGCGGATCGTGCGGGCCGTTCTCGTCTATCATTCCGCCATATTCGCAATGGAACGGATCATGAGCAAGCCGTTGCAGCGCTGCGCCTGGGCGCTGCGCACGCCGCTGGAGACGCTGTACCACGATCACGAATGGGGCGTGCCGCAACACGACGACCGCGTGCTGTTCGAGTTCCTGATCCTGGAAGGCGCGCAGGCCGGGCTGAGCTGGAGCACGATCCTGGCCAAGCGTGAAGGCTACCGTGCGGCTTTCGATGACTTCGACGCCGGCAAGATCGCCCGCTACAGCGACGCCAGACTGGACAGGTTGCGGGAGAATCCTGCCATCATCCGCAATCGCCTGAAAATCGCGTCGGCGCGCAGTAACGCACAAGCATTCTTGAAGATGCAGAAAGAATTCGGCAGCTTCGATGGATGGTTATGGGCGCACGTCGGCGGCAAGCCGGTCATCAACCGGCACAAGACCCTGCAGGACGTGCCGGCGCGTACCGAACTGTCCGACCGCATCAGCAAGGAATTGCAGAAACGCGGTTTCAAGTTCGTCGGCAGCACCATCATCTACGCTTATATGCAGGCCGTCGGCATGGTCAACGACCATCTGCTGGGCTGCATCTGCCACCCGCGATCCAGAGCGAAAAATATCTCATGACCTTACGCACCATTTCCCGCGAACTGCTTGCCGAACTCGCCGGCAAGGCCGATGCCAGCCCGCGCCAGCGCACCAATTTCAATTTCCACGAAGGCGCTGAATCGCTGGTGCAGCGCCTGATCATCCAGTTGCGGCGCGGCACCTATATCCGCCCGCACCGGCATTACGACCTGAACAAGTGGGAGATGACGCTGGCGTTGAGCGGCAAGGTCGACATCCTCATTTTTGAGGACGATGGCCGGGTGCGCGAACGCATTCCGCTGTCGGCGGACGGCGACACCCTCGCACTGGAACTGCCGCCCGAGACCTGGCACAGCTATGTGCCGCTGACCGAACATGCGGCGTTCTTCGAGATCAAGGAAGGCCCCTACGACGCGGCCCGCATGACGCAGTTCGCTGATTGGGCGCCGCCGGAAGGCGATACCGGCGTGGCCGCGTATCTGCGCTGGATGGAAACAGCCCGTCCGGGAGACGTCTGCAACGTGTAAATTTTTGTAGCGATGCCCCTCATCAGGGCGGTGATTCAGACCGTGTTCAGCTTCGCGGGGATAACGTGTGTCAAAGTCCGGCAGGAGTGCGGCGACTCATGAAATCCACGGGATTGTTCATGGCGATATCATCGGTTGTCGCCACGCTGATGCTGAGCGGCTGTTACGACAATGGCGACAATTATTGCGATTACTACAACTGCAATGCCGATCCATCGGGTATCTACGAGGGCTACGCCACCGACAGCATCACCAACCAGACCACGCCGGTAGTGGCGATCATCGACGAAAACGGCGACGGCACCCTGAGCGGTCAGGATGGCACCTACTACAATATGGGCGTCGGCACCTCGGGCAACAGCCTCAACGGCAGCTACCAGGGCTTCACCGCCGGCAGCACCGCGACCACCACCGGTTCGATCTCCGGCGGCCTGACGCAGGCCGGCCTCGATCTCAACCTCAACGGCGCGGGCAATCACACAGTGACGGCCGTGCTGAATTTCGACCCGGTCTACAACCAGGTCTCCAGCCTGCCGACGCTGCAAGGCAGTTGGAGTACCGTCGGCACGTCCTACAACGGCATCGGCTGCGCCAGCGGCACTGCGAACTGTCCGCCCGCGGGCAGCGCCACGCTGAGTCTGAATATCCAGAACGCCGGCCAGTTCACCGGCACGGATTCCGTAGGCTGCACTTACAGCGGCAATTTCAGCCTGGTCGATTCGAATTTCGACGCCTATTACGAGAGCTTTACCAAGACCTGTGGCAGCGGTCCGACGGTCAGGTTCGAGGGTCTGGCGACGTACTTCCCGGCGTCAGGTAGCGGCAACAATACGGTGCCGGCGCAGATCCTGTT
>DATMTG010000308.1:0-4947 GCA_035565075.1 Stenotrophobium sp. | reverse complement strand
CCAAGCTTCATCATACGGCCAGCGCGTAGGTTTCCGTTTCATCGGCGGCAACATCGGCCGTTTCCGCTTCGTCCGCCGCTTCCTTCACACCTTCCGGCTCCGTGTCGTGTGCGGTGCGAAATACGGTGGGCATCCAGCCCGTCCCCTCGGCCAGCCGTTCGGCTTCGCTCGCAATGTCGGCCTTCTTGAGCTTTGCCAGCCGGGTCAGGTGCTCCGGCGCAAACTCGCCCACGGCTTCCAGAATCGCGGCCTTGGCAACGTGGCGGAAATAGCCGTCCGCAGTCGGCTTCCACCATGCGGCCATGTCCAGCCCCACGGCCTGCGCCAGTTCCGCGCCGGGCTGGCGCTGCGTCGCGCGCGGCGTCACCACGTCCACGGCCGCAGCCACGCACACGGCCAGCAGCTTCACCAGTGCGTCTTGCTCCATCGCCAGCAGCACGGCAAACAGCGCGGCGCTGTCGTGCGGCAACGCCTCGCCCGCGACCTGCTGCATGTTGCGCAGCGCCACGGCGGCCGGAGACTCCGGCCAATCCGGAGCGACACCTTCCAGCCGGTCTTGCACGTTCACGCGCACGCCGAGCGGCAGGCCGTCGCCGTAGTTGTCGGGCTGCAAAACCGTCTGCACCATGCCATGCACCAGCGTGGCCAGCGCAACGTGCGGATGCCGTGCGACTTCGATTTGCAGCGCAGCGGTGCGGTGTGTGCTCAACCGCTGCGCCAGCCGGTCGGACAGACGGGCGGCGACCGTCACCGGTTCGACGTCCCCGCCCTCGTCGGCGTTCGTGTCCTCGGTTCCGGCGAAACCCTGCCGCAACCGTTCCAGCGTGCGCAGCGCCTTGGCTTCAGCTTCGCGCAGCAGTCCGCGATGAATCACGGCCTCGCCGTCGCGGTCGATAGTGACGATGGCACCGGCTACGGCGCGCACGTCCGGAGCGTAACCCTGTAAATCGTCCTCGATGGTCTGCAGTTCCCCGGCCACCTGTTCGCGGCGCGGTTCCAGAATTGCCGCCTTGTCCTCGTCCTCGGCGTCGTAGACTTCTTCCAGCTCGGCATCGATCTTGTCGAGCCGGTTTTGCAGCAAAGCGATGCGGCGGGTCTCGCGGGCGGTCGGTTCGCGACGCTGGCGCGGCGCGTTCTGGACCGCCTGCCGGTCGGCGTGGCTCATGTGCGGCACGGCCTCCACCCATGCCCAACCCTCGGCACGCACGTCCTCGGCCAGCGCATCCAGCTTGCCGCGCACCAGCGTTTCCAGCAGCGCAAAATCGTCCAGATACACACCGCTGTCATCGTCGGCGAACAGGTCGCGGCGGATGCCGCCACCGGCCGCCGTGTAGGCGTCCAGCCCGACGAAATGCACCAGCGGGTGGGTGGCGTCGACTTCGCGTTCGGTCAGGCGCTCGCGCAGCGCCGATGCACTGCGCTGCCATTCCGGCGCGTTGTAGAACGCGGCTTCCTGCGCGGCGTGATCGTCAGTGATGGTCAGGGCCATCAACTGTTCCAGCGTCACGCCGCCGCCCCGGTAATCGGCCATCAGGCGCGGCGAGACATTGGCGAGCTTCAAACGGCGTTGCACCACCAGCGGCGACACGCCGAAATCGGCGGCAATGTCCTCGATGGGTCGGCCCTCCTTGACCAGTGCGGCGAATGCCTCGAACTGGTCGGCGGGGTGCATCTGCTCGCGCAGCAGGTTTTCGGCAAGGCTCACGGTGCGCGCCGACGCATCGGGCACCAGCAGGCACGGCACGTCATGGTCGGCGGCGATGCGCTTTTTCTTCGCCAGGAATTTCAACGCGGTCAAGCGACGGTCGCCCGCCACCACTTCGTAATGCTCACCATCGGCGGCAAGAATGACGATCAGGTTTTGCAGCAGGCCGACGCGGGAAATGCTCGCGGCCAGTTCGGGGATGGACAGGCGCGGGGTCGTGCGCGCGTTGCGCTTGGAGCGGCGCGGCAACAACTGCGAGAGCGGAACTAGAATCAGGTTCTTAGTCGGGTCGGCCACTTCGAGCGCGGGGGCAGTTTCGAGGGCGATGGCTTCGGCTTGGGTAACGGCGTTCATGGTGATAACTCCTAGCGATTGGGATGCAGCAGCGAGAGAAGCGGCAAGGGGTGCTGCCCGCCCCTGCCGCGTGGGGATTCAGGCTTTCAACTGGCGCAGGCCATCGGCCAGCAGCCACAAGGCGCGATTCAGGCGGATGCCGTTGTCGATGCCCTGCACCGGGCGCGTGGTCAGGCGGCGACCGTTCGCGGCGCGGGCGGACAAGCCGCCCTTGATGAGGTTTTCTTGAGTGCGGTTGAACACGCTCCACAAGTCGCGGCGGCTGTCGTCGTGACGGCGCGGCATTAGGATTTGCGATTCCGTGATGGGCGCGGGCTTGTCCTCGTCGTACTTCAGCGCGAGCGCCGCGCGGGCGAACACTTCCGATTCCCCGGCGTCGAGCGTGATGGCCTGCATCGCATCGCGGGATGCCTGCGCCCGGTCGAAACCGTGCAGGACTTCGTAAGCGCCTTCGATCACCTGCGCGGCCACGTCGCCCTTGTGGGGTACGCGCACGTCCGCCACGGTGTCGCCGCAGACAAGGCCATTGCTGCAAACGAACCGGAACATGCCGGCCAGCATTTGATAGCTGCTCGTGCCGTCGTGCGAATTCAGCAGGATGATTTCGTTGGCTTCACGGCCGTTGATCTGGCTGGCGTGGCGTAGCCGGATCATGTGCTTGGTGTAATCGCGGCGGTCGTCGGCCCGCACGCGCGTTTGGCACACCATGAAAGGCTCGAAGCCTTCGCCGCGCAGTTCCTGCAACACGGTGGCCGTCGGGATGTAGCTGTACCGTTGCGAGCGGCTTTCGTGCGGGGCGTCCGCGAAGATGGACGGGGCTACGGCGCGGATTTGGTCATCCGACAAGGGATATTCCGAACGCAGCACCGGGGAGCGCGAAGCGAAACGGGATGCAAGTTGCATGGTCTTTCTCCTGACAAGGGTTGGCTGTTGAAAACCCCACCGGATTCCTAGATTCGGAGCCCGCTTTGGACTTCCGGTGGGGTCGGCGCAGAGACCTGGGCCAGCCTCGTTGCCACCGTCTTTCCTGAGTTCATCGCCCGCGACGGTCAGGAGCGCGCGGACGGGGGCCGTCAAGGAGAAAAGCGCCAGGTGGGTGCGGCCCGCAGGCGCAGCCGAGGACACGGCCCGGCGCGCCTTGACGGCGCACGGCCGCGGGCTACAGTCGCGGACAAGGGGATGAAGTCAGGGAAGACGGCTGGACAGGCAACCGGACGCAAGGGGCGCCGATCCCACGCAAGCGCAAGCGCGCAGGCCCGGATCAAGGAGCCGGGCCGAAGGCGTCAGCGATAGAAGCCCGGAGGGGGCGAGACTCGCACCGCGAGGCTCGATGCGTAGCACGACAGCGCGGCCCGGCCATGCCTTTCCGGCCGGGGACGCTCACTAACGATCAAATAAAAACGGCAAAAGGACGCCCACATGCTTCAACTCGAAAAGCTCGATGCCCTGTTCCAACTCCTGAAGGAGATGACGCTGCACGTCAGGAAAAAAACCGTACCTTCCTTCTCACAAGGGATGCAATCGCTCGGCAAATGGCTGCTGTGGGCATATGTCATCACCATGGCTCTGATGGCCATCGTCGCGCTCTACTACCGGTTCGTTGGAGGTAACCCAACGCATGGCATCCCCGAACTGGTCAACCTCCTCTTCCTTGTTGGCCTCGCTTTTGCCATGCTCTACATGATCACGGTGATCATCGATGTCGCTTACATGACGTATCGGCTTCGACACGACCGTTTCACCACCGTTCTTGCTCCATTGGAGAACGATCTACGAAACGATGCCGATTACCTTATCCGGCTCCAAGCTTTCGACAAATCGACGCTGGCCTACGGCTTGGTTCAATATCGCCACTATTACGACATCTCAGACGGACGTCTTGCGATGCTTGCCGGCGACATCCGAAAAATCGGCCTGTTCCCGGCGCTGGCAGCCACGGTTGCATTCGCAGCCAACCTACGTAAGGACGACGTCAGCAACCCCTTCTTGTGGGCACCTGTGGTTCTTGCCGGCTGTTTCTATCTGGTGAGTTTTGTGCTGATCGGCAGCCGCGAGCGTGCGGGCCAGGTCATCGCCTTGCTGGAATACGCCATCAGTCAGGCCGATGAACCACCCAAGGTTGCGTCCAGCGTCCCTGCCGACGCCGTTTCGAGTCAACACGTACCCGACGCACCAGACAACAAATGATGGGAGTCGGTGCGACCTCTTTCCGCAGTACCAGATAGGGCACAGCAAAAAGGGGGCCGAAGCCCCCTTGATGCTAGAGCAAGCCACGCTCTGCAAACGACACCGTGTCGTTGCCGGCAACGATAAGGTGATCCAGCGTGCGCACCTGGACGAGCGCCAGCGCCTCCTTGAGTTCGCGCGTAATCAGCCTGTCCGCCTGGCTCGGCTCGGGATTCCCGCTCGGATGCGGATGCGTAAAGATCACCGCGGCCGCATTGAGCCGCAGCGCTTCCTTGACCACTTCGCGCGGATACACCGAAGCACCGTCGATCGTGCCGCGGAACATCTCCACGTACTCGATCAGCCGATGACGCGTATCCAGGAACAGCACCGCGAAGACTTCGTGATCGAGGTCCGCGAGCTTGGTGCGCAGATACGTCTTGACGTCCGCCGGTGAACTGAAATCGGCACCGCGCTGCATCTTCTTGTCGATGGCTTGGCGCGCCGCCTCGAAGATCTGCTCGGCCGTCGCCGGCAGATAACGGCCGTGCGCATCACGCACCAGCAGCGAGGATTCGGAAGAGAAAGAAACGTGCGACATAATCGTGCTCCGGTTGCTCGGGCGAAATTGCCCGGAACCGTCGCCAGCACGGCGCAGCGCAAGCGGTCAAAGATTGAAGACGGCCACCAGGCCGCAAGCGTGCATGCACGCGCAGTCATTG
>DATMTG010000307.1:0-2149 GCA_035565075.1 Stenotrophobium sp. | reverse complement strand
GCCATGCGGCGTGTGCAGGCGCAGTTGCAGTCGCCAGCAGTCGCCGCCGCGCGGCACCTGATCACTGCGATACCACGACACGCGAATCCGCTGCGGCAATTCCCGCGCGTCCGGCTCGAACAGGAATTGCCAGTTCGGTTTCGCCTCACCCGCTTGGGCGGCGTGAGCCTTGTCGGGCGCTGCAAAGCGGATCTGCCCGGGCAGCGAGGCCACATGCCCCGACACCCAGAGAGTCTCGCCATAGCGCTGCGGCGGCCAGCGCTGCGCCAGCAACTCCTGCGCCTGCCATACGGTCAGCAGTACGCCGAGCATGGCCATCGCATGCAGCGCGCGCCCGCGCCAGGGCAGCAGCGCCGGCAATGCCAGGACCGCCAGCAGCAGCGGCGTCGGCAGCACCGGCAGCGCACAGACCGCGAGGATGCCGACGGTAAAAGCGAGGATCTGCCAAAGGCTCATGGCGCAACACTAAACGAAACCCGCATGCGGATTCACATAACCGTTCGTCGGCAAAAATGGCAGCCTGATGGTTCTGGTGCATAAGCGCCGCCTGCCGTGGCCGATAGTGCGGACGTAGCACTGGAGGTCGTGTCATGGTCCACCCTGATCGGCGAGGCAGCAGCAGCACCCAGCAATTGCGCAGGCAGTTGTACGGCCTGATCCTTCTGGCCACGTCGCTGACGGCCAGGGCCGCCGACACCGGTGAGTCCCGCCTGCAGGACGCCGCGCCGGCCGACACACCCATCATCCAGAACACCGACATCAAAAGGCTCAGCACCCACGCGCTGCTGGCGCGGCTGATCGAGATGCGCAGCGCCAATCAATGGGGCATTGCCAGCGGCATGGAGATCACTTCATCTTCCATTGCGCTGGACAATGCTTACGTGCGCGAGGACCATATCCTGACGGTTCCGCACTATCGCGGCGACGACATCGACATCCTTCGCAAGGGACTGGGACTGGATATCGCGCTGCCGGAAAAAGGCACGTTGCACATCAACCTTTACGGTGGCCGCGACGGCATCAGCCGCGGCAAACACTGGCGGTTCAATCCGGCGGACGTGGCCCTGCCCGACGCGGGCGGCGGCCGCTGGTCGCTGGGCGGCACGCTGGAGCTCAGCCGCGCCGACCGCCAAAGCCGCCGACAGCTGATGTTCGTGCCGCAGTTGCTGCTGAACATCGACCAGTTCGCATCCGTGCCGGGACGCATGCAGCTGGCGATGATGTATGGCCCGTGGCGCGGCACCGTCTCCGGCCTGTCGGAAGATGCCGGCGTCACGCCGCAGATCCTGCTGAAGTGGTCGTACTGAGCGCGCGCCCGTCGGGCTCACCGCACACTGCCTGCGACGCTTCGTCGCGTTTTCGTGAACAGGGCGATCAGGCAACCTGCGCCGCACCGCCGATCTGCCCCAGCTCCAGCGTCAGCACCCGCTCCATGCGCGCAGCCAGCCTGAGGTCATGCGTCACCACGATCAGGCTGGTGTTCAGCTCGCGGTTCAGCTCCAGCATCAGGTCGAACACGTTGGCAGCGGTCTTGGCATCGAGGTTGCCGGTCGGCTCGTCGGCCAGCACGCAGGCCGGGCGCGTCACCAGCGCACGCGCGACGGCGGCACGCTGGCGCTCGCCGCCGGAGAGTTCGCCGGGCTTGTGCTGCAGGCGCTGGCCGAGGCCGACGCGCGTCAGCAGTTCACCGGCTTTCGCATACGCCTCGTCGCGCGGCGTGCGTCGGATCAAAAGCGGCATCGCGACGTTTTCCAGCGCGCTGAATTCCGGCAACAGGTGGTGGAACTGGTAGACGAAGCCGAGCGAACGGTTGCGCAGCTCGCCGCGCTGGGCATCGGACAGCGCCGACATGCGGCTGCCATCCACCCAGATTTCGCCCGCGGTCGGCGCTTCGAGGCCGCCGAGCAGATGCAGCAGCGTCGACTTGCCGGAACCGGAGGCGCCGACGATGGCGATGCACTCGCCCTTGGCGACCTCCAGGTCGACACCGGCCAGCACCTTGAGATGCAGGCGGCCGTCGTCGAAGGTCTTGTCGACGCCAACCGCCTTGAGAATGGCGCTCGCGGGTTCACTCATAACGCAGCGCCTCCGCCGGCTGCACGCGCGAGGCGCGCCAGGCCGGGTAGATCGTCGAGAACAATCCCAGCGC
>DATMTG010000306.1:0-4245 GCA_035565075.1 Stenotrophobium sp. | reverse complement strand
CGTACCGACAGGGGATCGAGGCCGAAACGCCAGCGCACCAGGTCGAGGATGGAGTTGGGCTCATACTCGAAGTGCGAGACATGGCCACGGCGCGCGCGCGGGCCGATCAGCAGGCAGGGCACTCGAAAGCCCAGGCGACCGTCGAGATTGCCCAGCGCCTTTTCCGCATCCGATACCAGCCCGACCGGCGGCGCCACGTGATCGAAGAAGCCGCCCCATTCGTCGTAGTTGATGACCAGCAGGGTTTTTTCCCAGTTGGGACTGGTCGTGACCGCGTTGTAGATCTGGTTGAGGAAGGCCTGGCCGTTGCGGATGTCGGCGAACGGATGATCGTCGGTGGAGAGCCCGTACGGTTCGCCGGCGGAGGCGCCGAAATTCGGGTCGACGAACGACAGGCTGGGCAGGTTTCCGCTGGCGCAGTCCAGCGTGAACTGCAGCAGCGGCTTGGTGATGCCCAGGTAGCTTGCACCCCAGAGCGCGGTGAGCGGCACGTCGCTGAAATAGTAGCCGGCGCTCTTGCCCTTGGCGGCGAGGCGATCCCAGATCGTCGGCAGGGTTGAAAGCTGGGTCAGGGTGTTCTTGATGCGATCGGTCTGACCCGAGTGCATGTAAAAGCGATTGGGAAAAGTGGAGCTGAGGATGCCGGGGAAATAGCGGTCGCAGGTGGTGAATGCCGGCGCCGCGCCGCCGAAGAACGACAGGTCTTTCTGGGCGTAGTAACCGATCGGAAACAGCACGGAGGGATCGCTGACGGTCTGCAGGAAGCCGTCGAGCCTGCCGTTGTTGTATTGCGTATGGCCACCGGCGTAGCTGTGATCCGGGTCCTCGAACTGGCAGCCCTGGAATTCCGGCGCAAGATCGTAGGTGGCCTGCATCCTGCCGTTCTTGTCGGGGTAGCTCAGTCCGGCCTGCCGGCCATCGGCGCCGGGCAGCCAGCCGAGGTAATGATCGAACGAGCGGTTTTCCATCATCACCACGACGATGTGGTCGATGCCGGAGTCTTCCGGGTGCGGCAGGCTCGCGGCCAGCGCGGCGGCGCT
Organism: Stenotrophobium sp.; assembly: GCA_035565075.1. Lineage (GTDB taxonomy): Bacteria > Pseudomonadota > Gammaproteobacteria > Nevskiales > Nevskiaceae > Stenotrophobium. Next base: position 3,205 of record DATMTG010000306.1, on the reverse strand, counting down.
GCTGTTCCCGGGGTTTGAAGAAGTACCGCAGGCTGCAAGCACGCTGCCGGCGCCGACCGCCGCGATGCCGGCGAGAAAGCGTCGGCGCGAAGCATCGAGCGTGTCGTGCTGATCGTGATCGTCCATGGAGCCCCCCGGAGTTGATCTTGCGATTGTGAATGTGCGGGTCGGCGAGGCAAGGGTAAATTCGCCTCAGGCGTTGCGGATCATCCAGCACCGGTGCATCGGCGGCGGCCGCCTGAAGTCCTCGCCCAGCGTCTGCTGCGTGATGTCCTTCACGTCCAGTTGCGCGAACGCCGCGGTCTCCAGCTTGAAGCCACGGCGGTTGGTGGAGAAGTACAGCGTGCCGCCCGGTGCCAGCAACTTGGCACAGAGCGTGATGAGTTCGACATGATCGCGCTGGGTGTCGAGCGTGCCTTCCATTTTCTTGGAATTGGAAAAGGTCGGCGGGTCGCAGAGGATCAGGTCGTAGCGGCCCGGTTTTGGCCCGGCCGCCTGCTCGCGCAGCCATTGCAGGCAGTCGGCGCGCAGCAGTTGATGCGGTGCTGTAGCGTGACTTTTGCTGGCGCTGCGCGGACGGTTGGCGGACGCACCGCGATAAGCACTGCCTGCGCGTTCACCGCCGTGGTTGCCCCAGGGCGACGCGGACGCAGCCGGTTTCGTACGGCTCATCGGCAACTGCGCGGCATAACCGTTGAGGCTGAAATTGCGCTCGGCCCATTCCAGATAGGTGTTGGACAGGTCCACCGATACGGTCTGTGCAGCGCCGCCGACCGCGGCATGTACCGAGGTCGACGCGGTGTAGGCAAAAAGATTGAGGAAGCGTTTGCCCGCGGCCTCGCGCTGGATGCGCAGGCGCAGCGGCCGGTGATCGAGGAACAGGCCGGTGTCGAGATAATCCTCGAAGTTCACCCACAGCTTGCAGCCGTGCTCCTCGACCTGCAGGAACTCCTCCTGCTCGGCCTGGCGCTGGTATTGCGCGGTCCCTTTTTGTGCGCGGCGGATCTTGTAGTGGATGCGCGAACCCGGGACGTCCAGCACCTGCTGGATCTGCGTCAGCGCCTCGCGCAACCGCCGCTCGGCCTTGACCGGGTCGACCGTCTTGGGTGCGGCGTATTCCTGCACATGCACATGCAGTTGCGCGGCCTGGTACACATCGACTGCGAGGTTGTAATCGGGCAGGTCGGCGTCGTAGAGGCGGTAATTGCTGACATTTTCGCGTTGCACCCACCTGCCGAGCTGCTTGAGGTTCTTGCGCAGGCGATTGGCGAAATCCTCGCCGCCGCTGATGCTGACGGCATTGGACTCGGTCAGCACCGGAATCTCGAAATTGAGCAGCTTGCACGGCAGCGCGCCGTTGAACAGCGCGTACATTGAACTCGTGCGCAGTCCGATGCGCGGGCCGAGGTCGGGCCGGCCGGTGAAGATCGATGCGTGCCAGCCGCCGAAGTGCTGCTTGAGCGTGGCGCCGAGCAGCGAGTAGAGCTTGATGATTTCCGCCTCGGCACCCAGGCGCTCGCCGTAGGGTGGGTTGGTCGCCAGCAGTCCGGCACGTTCGCCGATGGGCCGCGCCAGCGAGGCATCCATCACCGTCCACTGCGTGTGCGCGCCGAGTCCGGCACGCTCGGCGTTGCTGCGTGCGGACTTGATCGCGATGCTGGACAAATCCTGTCCGGCCATCGGTGGCAGCGTGCGCGCCAGGCCCGCGGCTTTGCGGGCGGCCGCTTCCGTGCGCAGGTCTTTCCAGACCTTCGGCTTGTGGTCGAGCCAGCTCTCGAAGCCGTAGCGCGCGCGCAGCAGGCCGGGGGCGATGTCCGCCGCGATCATCGCGGCCTCGATCACCAGCGTGCCGGAGCCGCACAGTGGGTCGAGCAGCGGCGCACCCTGTGCGGCCAGTTCCGGCCAGCCGGCGCGGATCAGGATGGCGGCGGCGAGGTTTTCCTTGAGTGGCGCTTCGACGCTGCGTGCGCGGTAGCCGCGACGGTGCAGGCTGTCGCCGGCGAGGTCGAGGCTCAGCGTGCCGTTGAGCTTGTCCATGTGCAGGTGGATGCGGATGTCCGGGTTGTCGGTATCGACGTTCGGGCGTTCGCCGCCGAGCGCGCGGAAACGGTCGGCGATGGCGTCCTTGACCTTGAGCCCGGCGTAGTGCGTGTGGGTGACGTTGGGCGAGTGGCCGGCGACTTCGATGGCGAAGCTGGAGCGCAGGTCGAACAGCTCCGGCCAGTCCACGGCGTGTGCCGCCGCGTAGAGCGCGTCGACGTCGGTCAGCGGAAACGTGCTGAGCGGCATCAGCACGCGGCTGGCGAGGCGCGACCACAGGCAGGCGCGATAGGCGGTGGCAAGTTCTCCGCTGCAGGCGACGCCGCCGGTGCGCTCCTTGATTCCGGTGGCGCCGAAAGTGACGAGCTCGGTCGCAAGCAGGGGTTCGACGCCGCGCGGGCAGGTCGCAAAGAGGGGAATGGTTTGCATCGCCCATTATCGCCGTTCGCGGCCTGTCCGCGCGGCCGGCGTTGGTGCTAATGTCGGTCGCACAACAACAACGGAGACGCACATGAACATACTCGACACGATTCTGAACTCCCAGGGCGGGCAGGCGGCCAGCAAGCTGGCCAGCCAGTTCGGGGTCAATCCCGAGCAGATGACGCAAACCCTGCAGAGCGCGGTGCCGGCGGTGGTCGGCGGCGTCAAGAACGCGGTGGGTCAGTCCGGAGGTCTGCAAAAGCTGCACGACATGCTGCAGGCGGGCAACCACCAGCAATATCTCGACAACATCACGCAGGCGTTCAGCGCCGATGGTATCGCCGCCGGCCAGCAGGCGCTGACAAAACTGTTCGGCAGCGGCGATGCCGTTAACCAGGTTGCCGGCCGCGTCGCGGCTGCGACCGGTGTCGCGACCGAAAAGGTCAGCGAGATCCTGCCGGTGGCGGCCGACCTGGTGATGGGTGTGCTCAACAAGGTGCAGCAGTCGCCGCTGGGCGGCCTCGCTGAATCCGCGCTCAACAGCCCGCTGGGCAAGATGGCGGGCGGACTTTTGGGTGGTGCCAGGCAGGGCGCGGCCGATCCGCTGTCGGCGATCAAGGCGGTGCTCGATGCGCATGGCGGCGGCGGGATCGCCGACGAGATCAAGGGGCTGGCCGGCAGCTTCTTCAAGTCCTGAAACAGCGCCACCCGCTGTCCCATAGCACGCCAAAAATGTTGTTATAAA
>DATMTG010000305.1:0-9136 GCA_035565075.1 Stenotrophobium sp. | reverse complement strand
CCTCAAGCATTGGGGCAACAACCTTGGCGTGCGGCTGCCCGCGGCCGTGGCCCGCGCGGCGAAGCTGCATGTAGACCAGCGTGTGCGCATGACGGTGGAGAACGGCAACGTCGTCATCACGCCGCTGGCCGATGCGCCGCCGAGCCTCGAACAGCGGCTGGCGCGCTTCGATCCGCAGCGGCATGGCGGCGAGGCGATGCAGGCCACCGAAACCCTCGGCGCCGAGCGGTGGTGACACGCACCGTCCGTCCGCGCCGTCCGTGGATGCCGGACCGGCAGGACGTGATCTGGATCGACTGCAATCCACAGGTGGGCCGCGAAATGCGGGACATGCACCCGTTCGTGGTGCTGTCGCCTGCCGCGTTCAATGGGCGCACGTCGCTGGTGATCGGTCTGCCGATGACGACGGCGACATACAACGCGGACAATCCTTTCGCTGTCGCGACCGGCCTGGTCCACGGCCGCAAGGCCGGCAAGATCAGCTACGTGCTATGCCACCAGCCCAAGTCCTTCGACTGGCGGCTGCGCAAGGCATCTGCCCATCCGATGAAGCGCCTGCCGGACACGATCTTTGCCGAGGTCTGCGCCGTGCTCAACCAGATCGTGCAGATCGCGCCATAAGATCGAGGACTGCTCAAGCCGCGTTTGCCTTCAGCAGTCCGCGTTCGCGCGCCATGGTGATGGCGGTGTCTTCGATCATGTCTTCCTGTCCGCCGACCATCTTGCGGCGGCCCAGCTCCAGCAGGATTTCGCGGGCGGAGACGCCGTACTTGGCCTCGGCGCGCTTGGCGAACAGCAGGAACGACGAATACACGCCGGCATAGCCGAGCGTCAGCGAGTTGCGGTCGATGCGTACCGGGAAATCGAGGATCGGCGTGACCAGGTCTTCGGCGACGTCGCTGATCTTGAACACGTCGACGCCGGTTTCGATGCCCTTGAGGTTGCACACGGCGATGAACACTTCCATCGGCGTGTTGCCGGCGCCGGCGCCCATGCCGCCGCAGGCGCAGTCGATGCGGCGCGCGCCGGCCGCGACGGCGGCCAGCGAATTGGCGATGCCCATCGCCAGGTTGTGGTGGCCGTGGAATCCGATCTCGGTTTCAGGCTTGAGCTTCTCGCGCAGCAGCGCGATGCGCGCGGTGACGTCGTCCGGCAGCATGTGTCCGGCGGAGTCGGTGACGTAGAGGCAGTTGGCGCCGTAGCTTTCCATGAGCTTGGCCTGCTCGAGGATTTTTTCCGGCTCGATCATGTGCGCCATCATCAGGAAGCCGACGGTGTCCAGCCCCATCTTGCGGCCGAGCATGATGTGCTGCTCGGAGACATCGGCCTCGGTGCAGTGCGTGGCGACGCGGATGGTGGTGATGCCGCAGTCGGCGGCGATCTTAAGGTGATCGACGGTGCCGATGCCCGGCAGCAGCAGCGCCGAGACCTTGGCCTGCTTCATCAGCGGCACCACCGCGCGCAGGTACTGTTCGTCGGTGGCGGCCGCGAAGCCGTAGTTGACCGAGGCGCCGCCGAGGCCGTCGCCGTGCGTGACTTCGATCAGCGGGCAGCCCGCTTCGTCGAGACCCTTGGCGATGGTCTGCATCTGCTCGATGGTGATCTGGTGACGCTTGGGGTGCATGCCGTCGCGCAGCGACATGTCGTGCACTTTGATCTTGATGCCCTTGAGATTCATTTCATGCTCCTTCGTTTTTTCTCCTCTCTCCCGCTTGCGACCGCAGGGAGTCCCCGTGGGGCGGGAGAGGGACTAAATCTACGCCGCAATCGCCTCTAGCGTCAGGCGGCCCGAGAGGATTTCCTCGGCGAACATTTCCGCGGTGCGCGTGGCCGAGGCGGTCATGATGTCTAGGTTGCCGGCGTATTTCGGCAGGAAATCGCCGAGGCCCTCGACTTCCATGTAGGTGGTGACGCGGTTGCCGTCGAACACCGGGCCGTTGTTGAGTCGGTAGCCGGGCACGTACTTCTGCACCTCGGCGATCATGTCGCGCACCGACTGCTCGATCTCCTTCTGCTTCGGTGCTTCGACCGTCAGGCAGTGGATGGTGTCGCGCATAATCAGTGGTGGCTCGGCCGGATTGATCACGATGATCGCCTTGCCCTCGTCGGCGCCGCCGATCCTGGCAACCGCGCCGGCGGTGGTGCGGGTGAACTCGTCGATGTTCTTGCGCGTGCCGGGGCCGACCGACTTGCTCGACACCGTCGCCACGATCTCGGCGTATTTGACCTTCTGCACGCGCGACACCGCGTAGACCATCGGGATCGTCGCCTGGCCGCCGCAAGTGACCATGTTGACGTTCATCTCGCGCTTGCCGGCATGTTCCTTCAGGTTGATCGGCGGCACGCAGTAGGGGCCGATGGCGGCGGGGGTGAGATCGATCATCATCACGCCGAGCGCGTTGAGCTTGCGCGAGTTCTCGGCGTGGACGTAGGCGCTGGTCGCGTCGAACGCGATCTGCACGCCGTCGGCCTTGACCTGGTCGAGCATGCCGTCGACGCCCTTGTCGGTGGTCTTGAGGCCGTGCTGCCTGGCGCGGGCAAGACCCTCGGACGTCGGATCGACGCCGACCATCCACACCGGTTCCAGCACCTTGCTGCGCTGGAGCTTGTAGAGCAGGTCAGTGCCGATGTTGCCGGGGCCGATGATGGCGCATTTTATTTTTTTCACGTGAGTTCCCTGAATCAGGCTTCGAAGGAAATCGAAGCGTTGCCGATGCCGGCGAGGCTCATCTCGAAACGATCGCCCGGCACGGCCGGCAACAACGGGGCGAGCGAGCCGGAGAGGATGACCTCACCGGCGAGAAACGGGATGCCGAATTTGCCCAGCGTATTGGCGAGCCAGGCGACTGCGGTGGCGGGGTGGCCCTGAACGGCAGCGCCGATGCCGTCGGCGACATGCACGCCGTTCTTGCTGATCCGCATCTTCACCGCGGCGAGATCCAGTGCGCGTGGCGCCACGCGATCCCTGCCCAGCACGAACACGCCGCAGGAGGCGTTGTCGGCGACGGTGTCCTGGATTTTTATTTTCCAGTCGCGGATGCGTGAATCGACGATCTCGAAGCAGGGCACCACGTAGTCGGTGGCATCCAGCACCTGTTCCTCGGTGACGCCGGGGCCGCGCAGGTCTTTCTTCAGCACGAAGGCGATCTCGCCTTCGGCGCGCGGCTGGATCAGTTTCGCCTTGCCCAGCGAGACGCTACTGCCGTCGGCGACTTCCATCGTGTCGGTGAGAAAACCGAAATCAGGCTGGTGCACGCCGAGCATGTCCTGCACCGGCTTGCTGGTGACGCCGATCTTCTTGCCGATGACGCGCTCGCCTTCGGCGGTGCGACGTTCGAGAAAACGCAGCGAGATGTTGTAGGCGTCGTCGATGGTGATGGCGGACTCGCGGCTGGTCAGCGGCGCCAGCACGCTGCGCGCGCGCAGCGCGGCGAATAGTTCGTCGCCGAGGGCGTGGATGCGGGATTCTGCGAGCGCCATGCGATCAGCCGTTCTTCAGGAAGTCGAGCACTGTGCGGTTGAACAGATCGCGGTGTTCGATCATCACCCAGTGCCCGCACTTGGGCACCAGCACCATGCGGCAGTCCGGCAGGCCCTTGGCGAGCCGCAGGATGCCGGCTTCCGGCATCATGTTCTCGTTGATGCCCCAGAGTGCCAGCGTCGGGCATTTGATCTCGCCCAGGCGTTCGGTCATGTTCGGGACCTTCATGGTCTTCATGACCTGCGGGTTCTGCAGTTTCATCAGCTCCAGTCGCTCGGCGACGAGCTGGTCGTCGACGAATGACGGGTCGACCACGAAAGCCTTGATGAAAAACGCCTTCATGGTGTCGTGCGTGAACGGCTTGCCCGTCGCCAGGTGTGCGAACAGCGCGGCCATGCCCGGCATCGCCTGGTATTCCGGCATGTCGCTGACGCCGCCGGGCGCCATCAGCACCAGGCGCTCGACATTGCGCGGATGCTCCAGCGCGAAGCCCAACGCGACCGCGCCACCCAGGGAGTTGCCGACCAGCGTGTACCGCTCGACGCCGATCGCGTCCAGCGTCTGCTTGACGCATTCGACGAAAAACGACAGCGGGTATTCGACATCGTCGGGCTTGTCGGAGTATCCGAAGCCGATCAGGTCGGGCAGGATCACGCGGTAGCCGGCCTCGACCAGCGCCGGATAATTGCCCTTGAAATTGCTGTGGCCACAGGCGCCGTTGCCGGAGCCGTGCAGCATGACCACGACCGGTCCCTTGCCCTGGTCGAGATAGTGGATGCGCCGGCCGTTCGGCAGACTGGCGTAATGTCCTTCCGGAACGGGACGGTTCGACATGGTCGGGGCTTGCTCGGGTTTGGGCGCGTGGGGATATTTAGAGGAATAAATCTTCACGCGAATGCCCCGCGCATGCTTCGTCCTTTTGGGTGAGTGATGAGGGCGTGACGATGACTTAAGGTGCACCGGGCCAGACGAAATGCCGAACAGGCAGGCCGCGAGGTCCGGATTCCGCCGTGGGGCGGCCGTCTACGGCAGGTTCCATGCAGTTTGACAACCAGAGTCGGTTTTACATGAAGCAGACACAAGTCGTGCTGGTCACCGGTGGCGCAAAAGGTGTCGGCCGCGGCATCAGCGAGCGTTTCCTTGCCGATGGCGCAACCGTCGTGGTCTGCGGCCGCGAGGCGCCGGAGGCGTTGCCGGAGGTCGGCGGCAACCGCGCCGAGTTCATCAGCGCCGATGTCCGCGACGCGGCGGCGGTAACCGCGCTGTTTGCGGAACTCTCGCGACGCCACGGCCGTCTCGACGTGCTGGTCAACAACGCCGGCGGCGCGCCGTTTGCGATGGCGGACAAGGCCTCGCCGCGCTTCCACGAAAAAATCTTCGCGTTGAACCTGCTGGCGCCGCTGCACCTCGCGCAGCAGGCCAATGCGCTGATGCAGGCGCAGGGCAGCGGCGGCAGCATCCTCTTCATCGGCAGCGTCTCGGCGCTGCGGCCGTCGCCGGGCACCGCGGCCTATGGCGCGGCAAAGGCGGCGGTGCTGAGCCTGGTGCAGTCGCTGGCAGTGGAGTGGGCGCCAAAAGTGCGGGTGGCTGCGGTCAGTCCCGGCCCGGTGCTGACCGAGCACGCCGACCTGCATTTCGGCGATGCCGCGGGAATCGCCGCGGTCGCCAGAACCATTCCGCTGCAACGGCTGGCCACCCCGGAAGATATCGGCAACGCCTGCGTCTGGCTGGCATCGCCCGCGGCCGCGTATGTGTCGGGCACCAACCTGCTGCTCAACGGCGGCGGCGAGCGGCCGGCGTTTCTCGACGCTGCGAACGCCAACCGGTCCTGAGCTGCAACCGTTGCGTACGGACTAGGGTATTTTTCTCGCACAGCCGGCGCGCATTCGCTGTATAAATCACGGCACTGCGGGATGGCATCGGCGAAATTGCGTGGGAGGAGCGATGATTCAGATGAACGTGCAGGGGGGCTTGCACGCCCGGTTGGCGCCAGGGTTTGCGACGATCATGGCCGCGACCGGGCTGATGCTGCTTGCAGGCTGCAGCCAGTCCAGCCCGGTGACGGGCGGCAGATCAACCGCGGCTTCTGTTGCGGGCAAACCCAATGTCCTGATCATTCTTGCCGACGATGTGGGTTATTCCGACATCAGCGCCTTCGGCAGCGAGATCCAGACGCCCAATCTCGACACGCTGGCGCGAAACGGCCAGATGCTGACCAATTTCCACACCACGCCCATATGTGCGACTTCGCGAGTCGAACTGCTGACCGGTGTCGACCATCACCTGGTGGGCATGGGCGAGATGGGCAGCATGAAGCTGCTGTACCTGGGCACGAAAAACCCGAACTATGCGGCCCAGTTCGATCCGCGCGGCTTGTCGATCGCGCAGATGCTCAAGGATGCCGGCTACCACACCTACATGGCGGGCAAGTGGGGCATTGGCGGGGTGGGGCCACAGGGCGAGGGTTTTGAGCATTCGTTCAACCTCGATGTAGGCGCCGATTACGCCAGCAATTTTGCCCCGCCGGACAACTACAACCCGGGCCTTGCCTACAGTCCGCCGTACACGGCATACCCGCCTCATTTCGAGGACGGCAAGCAAGTCGCCAAGCTGCCCGCCGACTATTTCTCCAGCGATTACTACACCACCAAGCTGATGCAGTTCATCGGCGAGGATCATGGCGACGGCAAGCCGTTCTTTGCCTACCTGCCGTTCCAGGCCACGCATTTCCCGTTGCAGGCGCCGGCCCAGTATCTCGACTGCGTCAAGGGTGCGCCCAAGTGCTACAAGGGCGTTTACGACGTCGGCTACGATGCGATCCGCAACGCGCGCATCCAGCGCATGAAGGACCTCGGCATCATTCCGCAGGACTTCAAGCCGAGCCCCGGCGACGAAGTCACGATGATCCGCTTCGGCCAGCCCGGCGTGCTGACCAACCAGTCATGGAGCTCGCTGTCAGCGTCGGACAAGCAGAGCGAGGCGCGGATCATGGAGGTTTACGCCGCCATGCTCACCGATATGGACGACAACATCGGCCGCCTGGTTGCCTATCTCAAGTCCATCGGCGAATACGACAACACCATGATCGTGTTTCTCTCCGACAACGGCGCCGACGGCATGGGTTATGGCTTCATTCCCTACGTCGACAGCAACCTCAACACCGACAACGACAATTCGCTGGGCAACTACGGCCGGCCGGGTTCCTTCATTTTCCGCTCCACGCGATGGGCTGAAGTGGGCAGCGCGCCGTTCCGCCTGTTCAAGTCCTACCCGGCGGAAGGCGGTATTTCGGTACCGACCATCGTCAAGATGCCGGGTGGCCAGCCGCTGGCCCCCACCAACGCCTACGCCCAGTTGCAGGATATAACCCCGACCTTGCTGGCGCTTGCCGGCGTGGCGCCGACTGTTGGTCCTTACGAGGGGCGGGCCATCTCGCCGATCGAGGGCACCTCGCTGCTGCCCATGCTGGAGGGACGTGCGGATAGCGCACATGCAGCGGACCAGGTATTTGCCGACGAACTGGCGGCCAACCGCTATGTGCGCCAGGGGCCGTGGAAAATGACGCGCATTGCCAACCTGAACTTTCCGAGCGCCTCGCTGTTGCTGCCCCACCAGTGGCAGCTGTACAACATCGACACCGATCGCGGCGAGACCGATGACGTGTCGGCCGAGAACCCGGAGGTCGTGCAGAAGCTCACGCAGGAATGGCAGCAGTACGCCCAGCGCGTGGACGCGACCAATCCCACCATCCTGCCGCCGCTCGCGCCGATCGATCAATGAACGGGCGCACGCTGGCGCTGACGGCGTGCGTCGTGCTGCTGGCGGGTTGTCACAGGCCCCCGGCCGCGACATCCACACCGCCGGCCGCCGCACTCGGCAGCGTTGCCCGCTGCAAGGCCTACCCGGGCCTGCCGCCGGGCTGGGGCAGGAACCGTCATGCCGGCATGGTCAGAATTCCCGGCGGCGATTTCGAATTCGGCAGCCGTCGCGGCTATGCCGAAGAGCGGCCGCAGCGTCTTGAGCATGTCGATGCGTTCTGGATCGACCGCACCGAGGTCACCAACGCACAGTTCGCCAGCTTCGTCGCCGCCACCGGCTATGTCACCGAGGCCGAACGCAGCACCGGCTCCGCGGTGTTCGAGGTGCCGCAGAACGCCGGCGAGATCAGCCCCGGGAGCTGGTGGCATCTGGTCAAGGGCGCGGACTGGCGCCATCCAGAAGGGCCGGGGAGCAACATCAATGGACGCGGCCACGAGCCGGTGGTGGATGTCACCTACGCCGACGCGCGGGCCTATGCGAAATGGCTCGGCCGCACATTACCCAGCGAGATGCAGTGGGAATACGCCGCCAAGGCCGGGCGCAGCGATGCCGACGCCGACCGTTCGCTGCGCGACGCGCACGGCAAGCCGCAGGCGAATTTCTGGCAGGGACTGTTCCCCCTGCAGAACACCGATGAAGACGGCTTTGCCGGCCGCGCGCCGGTCGGTTGCTACGCGCCCAATCCCTACGGCCTGCAGGACATGGTCGGCAACGTCTGGGAGTGGACCACCGATCTCTATGTCGACCACCACGAGGCGGGGCTGGCCGACACCGCCGATCACCGGCTCACCGATCTGCCGCCGCGCGCCGGCGTCGTGTGGCGCGTGATCAAGGGCGGTTCGTATCTGTGTTCCGACAACTACTGCGTGCGCGCCCGCGCCGCCTCGCGTCAGCCCGAGGAAGTGGACCTGCCGGCGACGCATCTGGGTTTCCGCACGATGCTGGCGGATGGCTGAAGGGATTGCTGGGGGATTTACCTGGCGGAATCGGGATGGGTTTCGCGCACATCAGCTGCCGGTGTCTCGTGGCCGACGTAAGCGAAGCGCGCTTGCGTCGTACCGTCGGCGGCGGCGACCTGCTCGTTCCAGACGTTGAGCAGGCGCGTGCTCATCGGCAGGCCCGCGCGCGGATAGAGCCGCGTGTAGACCACCACGGTCGCGCCGCTTTCATCGGCACGCGCCAGTCCCAGCGCCAGATAGTAGCGACCCTTGTAATGACGATAGACGCCGGGCTTGAACTCGGCGTGATTCATGTTTTGCGCGCGGCTTGCGGTGCGGTTGCATCGGCCTTGACGACGATGCGCACACCGCTACAGGTCACGACCTGTCCGGCGCGAATCTTCGCGGTCTTGCGGCTCTCGGGCTTGCCATCCACAGCGACCTGACCCTCGGCGACCAGCGTCTTGCCGGCGCCGCCGCTGTCGCAGACACCCGCCAACTTGAGCAGTTGATTGACTTCGATGTGGTCGCCTTCGAGCGTGAATTCAAGTGTGGACATGGTTGCCGTGACGTCGGTGAGAGGCGGATTTCGCGCGAGTCTATACCTTCGTCCATGCCCCGGCATGGGTTTGATTGAATGCGGTGAATTGCAGACGTCACTTGGCTCTATGGGCGTTTAGTGCCATTTCTAGTCAATCACGAGCGGTAACTATTGAGAAATAGGAATGATCTTCCTGCGCGTCGTTAAAGCATTAGGTTGGTTAGACTATAGGTCTCGGTTATCGCTGCTTAGGTGGCTAACGGGCTGCTGACGGGGTGATGCTCAAAGTAATTGTGCCTGCTCCGGCAAGCGAAGCGATCTGCAACCATGCTGCGTTTGCAGCAGAGACAACTTTTC
>DATMTG010000304.1:0-1642 GCA_035565075.1 Stenotrophobium sp. | reverse complement strand
GTTGCTGGAGGCGGGCCCCGACGATCATCGCTTCAATATCAAGTTTCCTGGCGGGTTGGTCGGCCTGATCCAGAATCCGAAGTTGAACTGGATGTTCTGGACCGAGCCGCAGCCGCAATTGGCAAACCGCAAAATGTATTGTCCACGCGGCAAGACGCTCGGCGGCTCGAGCTCGATCAACGCCATGTGTTATGTCCGTGGACATGCTTCGGACTACGACCGTTGGGCGGCGCTGGGTTGCGACGGCTGGTCGTTTGACGAGGTGCTGCCTTACTTCAAGCAGTCCGAGCACTTCGAGCCGCAAGGGCTGGCGCCGGAGATCGAGCGGCTGCACGGGCGCGAAGGTTTGCTCAATGTCAGCGACCGCGTGCACGCCGATAACCCATTGAGCAGTGCGTTTCTCGCCGCTGCGGTCGAGGCGGGCTATGCCGTGAATCCCGACCTCAGCCGCAGTGCACCGGAGAGCGTGGGACGCTATCGCGTGTTCCAGAAAGACGGGCAGCGGCACAGCAATGCCGCCGCCTATCTGCATCCCATCCGGCAGCGGCCCAATCTGACCGTACTGACCGGTACGCAGGCGACGCGCGTGCTGTTCGACGGTACGCGCGCCAGTGGCGTTGCCTATCAGCTTCAGGGGCGCGAACAGCAGGCCGTTGCGCGCCGTGAAGTGGTGCTGTCTGCCGGCGCCATCCAGTCGCCACAGTTGTTGCTGCTGTCAGGCGTCGGACCTCGGCAGGAGCTTGCACGGCATGGCATCGCCGTCACCCATGAGTTGCCGGGCGTCGGCGAAAATCTGCAGGATCATCTCGACATCTTCGTCAGCTGGCGCGCGCGCAGTCGCGTCGGGTTTTCGCTGCGTCCCAGTTGCTGGTGGCGCACGCTCAAGGGGCTGCTGCTGTATGTGTTCAAGCGGCGTGGCGAGATGACCTCCAATCTTGCCGAGGTGGGCGGCTTCATCAAGTCCGCAGACAGCGAGGCGATACCCGACATCCAGTGGCATTTCCTGCCGTCGCTCAATACCAATCATGCTTTCGAGCTGTCGCGGATTTTCAAGTCCTACGGCTATTCGGTGATGAATTATTTTCTGCGGCCGTATTCGCGTGGACGGGTGACGCTGGCCAGCGCCGATCCCTTGGCCGCGCCGCGCATAGATTTCAACTACGGCTCGGACCTGCGTGATCTCAAGGCACTGGTCGCCGGCATCCGCAAAACCCGCGCCGTGCTCGAACAACCCGCGCTCGCCGCGCATCGGCTGGACGAAGTCGAACCGGGAGCAGAGATGCAAAGCGACGAGCAGTTGCTCGACTGGGTGCGACACCACGCCGAGACCGCCTACCACCCGGTCGGCACCTGCAAGATGGGCAGTGACGCGGCCGCCGTGGTGGATGCACGTTTGCGCGTGCACGGACTCACCGGGCTACGAGTGGTGGATGCCTCGATCATGCCGACGCTGGTCGGCGGCAATACCAACGCGGCCGCGACCATGATCGGCGAGAAGGGCGCAGCGATGATGCTGGAAGATGCGCGCTTGGCCTGAGCCGCGTGAAGTTCAGTGCATCCCCAACGTGCGCGTGGTGCCGGAGCGCTCGATGTCTTCAACGACTGGCGCGGTGCCGAGTACACGATCGCCGAGTCCCATGCT
>DATMTG010000303.1:0-1600 GCA_035565075.1 Stenotrophobium sp. | reverse complement strand
GGCGGCGACGACTTCGGTGCCAGGACGCTCGCACCGGTGTGGGAATGGAATTACCAGCCGCGCATGGACGAGTGGTCGCTGGCGGCGCGTCCCGGCTATCTGCGCATGCACGCGTTTCCCGGCCTGGACGGCGGCAACCTGCTCAAGGTGGGCAATGTGCTGACCCAGCGGGTCGTCCGCGCGGCCCGGCCTTCGTTGGTCGCGCGCCTCGAACTGGCGGGGATGGCCGACGGCCAGCACGCGGGCCTCGTGCAATTCACGGCGCAGCCCCGGGCCGCCAATCCGGCCGAATCCACGGCGTCGGCGGGGATCGTGATGGTGGACGGCAAGCGCTATCTGGAAGTGTCGCGCGATGGCGCCTACACCCGCCTGCGGACGTGGGCGCACGACGCGGTCTGGCTGCGCGCGGCGTGGGGACTGGACGGCAAGAGCACCCTGGCCGTCAGCGCCGACGGGAAGCGCTTCGAGGCGCTGCTGTCCGATTTTCCGTTGACCTGGGGCGCGTATCGCGGCAGCCGCGTGGGCGTGTTCACGTTCAATCCGGCGGGAGAGCGGGGGTATGTGGATGTCGACCGGGTGGATTACGACGTCGATAATGGTCCGTGATCGTCGCTGCCACCCTGGGTGAACCGATACACGATGCCGCATCTCCATTGCGTCGGGTTGCCCCAGCGTGATCCGAGGTGTTCTACGGGCTACTTTAGTGGCCAAAACCATACCTGCGTCGACGACCAGTAGCAGTCCTCCTCACACGCCAACATATCGATACCATAGGGCGCCACCATGTCGATGTGACCTTGTCGGTCGGTGCCGCCCCACAGATGAAAGAAGCTGATCACGCCATGCCGTTTGTCGATCGCCTTCCGCGCCTCCGGGCCTCCTTCGTATTTCTCGGGTGAGCCCCAGAGCCGAATCAAGATGTTGGACAAGTTGCGCTGACCCGGCTCGATCATCTTCCCCTTGCATTCTCCGGCTAGCACGCGCATTCGAGCAGGCGATATCGGGATACCGCAGCGCACGAGCGCGAGACTCATGCGGATCGCGCAGGTGTTCGCGTAACGCGGATCATTCGCGTACTCCGGTGGGTAGCCAATCCAACGATACAGATCTTCGGCGTGGACTGAATGACGATCAATGTATTTGCTACGCAAGACGGCATATGGCGGCCTACCCATGGCAGCACGCCTTTGCCGAGCAAGGCCATCTTTCGGCCCATGCTTGCACCGCCAACACACCTGCACTTTGCCGGGCCTGCGCTGGCGTGAGCGTGCGCAGCTTATCCGTCAATGCTGGTTGCAGAAGGTTGGTCCCCGGCTTGGTCGCGCTGTAGCACCATTGCTGATCGGCGGTCGCGTCCATGACGCCCTGCAGGTATGCCACTGCCTCCGCCGACTCCGCCTGGTTGGCTGGCTGTTCGAGCTGGCGCAACAGGCGTGCCCCATTCATCCAGGGGAATGGATGCGTCACTGGAGGACTGGCGTAGGCCGGCAGCGCGAGCGCGAGAAGAATTAGAGCTCGCATCATGCAATCCTATTGGACGCCAAATCCCAACCGCCAGCCGTGTTGCCACTGGCGCCGCCGCTGATCTTCTGCCGGGTGT
>DATMTG010000302.1:0-6654 GCA_035565075.1 Stenotrophobium sp. | reverse complement strand
TGGAGTTGAGGTTGGTGCCCTGGCCGCCGGTCGGCGTTTCCTGGTCCGAGCGGCCCTGGCCGCGGGGATCGAAGGTCATCACGGTGTAGCCGTTCTGCACCAGCAGTTTCGCCATCCACCAATAGAGCGGCTCTGGCGCTTCGATCGAGCCGTTCTCGATCACCACGCCCGGAAGATTGTCGCCGGCCTTCGAGCCCTTGGGCGCCCACACGCGGCCGGAGAGCCGCGCGCAGCCGTCGTCGTAGAACACGACCGGCGTGACTTCGGCCTGGTCGGTGTAGAAGCTGTCCGTGCCCGGGTACAGGAACGGGTCGCCGGCACAGGGACCGGCCCAGGTCGCGCACAGCGGCAATACGCCCGCGTTCAGCGGCAGGCTGACCGCACTGGCGGGATTGGCCTGGATCTGGCCGATCAGATTCTGCAGGGCCGTGGCCGCCGATGCCGGGGCGGTCGCGGAGGCGACCAGGCCGGTGATGACGGGAGAGGAAACCGCCAGCCAGCTGGGGTCGGTGACGTCGCGCAGGATGTAGCTCTGGAGATTGGCGGCGCTTTGCGCGGTGAGTCGCTGCAGGAAGGCCGGATTGCTGACCTCTTCGATGGGGCCCTGCAGGGTGATGGCGTAGTTGGCGGCCTCGCGCTGGGTCCACGCCGCCGACGGATAGGCTGGCCCTTCGGGAATCGCGATGGCGGTCGCGGGGATCAGCAGCGCGGCGCAGGACAGCAGATGACGAAGACGTGCGTGCATGGACATCACCGTAAGGTCAGGGTCGTTTGTCGGTCTCGCCCGGATTGACCTGTGCCGAGGTGCGGGTGAGGTCGGTCAGTTCTTCGCGGCGGTAGATGCCGAGTTTCTTGTAGATGCGCGAGGCGTGGTTGGCGACGGTCGAGATCGCGATATTGAATTGCCGCGCGACGCTCTTGAAGGTCTTGCCGGTGCTCAGGGCCCGCGCGATTTCCTGTTCGCGCGGCGACAGCTGGTCCAGTGCGGTCAGCCGGCGCGCATAGATCACGTACAGCGCTTCCTGCCGCGACAGCCGGAAATGCAGGTCCTGGTGACTGAAATCGCCGTCGCTGTCGAGGGCGCTTTCGGGAATCGGGCAAGGCAGCACCGTGAAGGTGCCGGTGCCGAAAGTCTCCGCCAGCAGCTCGCGGAAGCGGCGCGAGGCGACATAGATCGCACCGTGCGAGTCGATCAGCGCGGCGCAGCCGCGGTTGGGGCGTCCCAGCGAATACAGCCATTCGTCGCGCTGGATGAAATGGCGCAGCGCCAGCGTGTCGGCCTCGATCATGTGGCCGATCGCGCGGCGGATTTCCTGCAGCGGGCGCACCGCGCCCTTGACCGGCAAGCGCAGCAGGACGCTGCTGCTGAGATCGCCGCCCCCGCGGTGGGCGTAGCGCACCGCGTAGCCGTCGTCGTCCGCCGATCCGGACGGCTGCAAGGCCGGCGGCAGCGGCTTCAGATGGATTTCGCGCTTGTCGAGGCGAAACGGCAGTGCCATGAGCTGCTCGCGGTTCAGGCCGGTGCCCTGCGGATATTCCGTGAATTCGCCCGGCAGGGCGCTGCTGGAATGCGTGTGCCACGCACCGCTGCCGGCGCCGGCCCACTGGCACAGGATGGCCAACGCGTGCGGGCGGAACGTCAGCCAGTCGTCCTCGATGGCCGCGGTGTACAGCGCCTGAATGATGCGGTCCAGATCGGTGGTGTCGATCTCAGTCAAGGGCGGCTTCCGCTGGTTCGACGCAGTGCGGGCGCTAAGCGAGCAGCTGCAGCCGGTTGCCGTAACGCTGTGCGGCGACCCGTCCGTCGCTGTACGCCAGCTCGCCGTTGACCCAGGTCGCGCTGATGCTTGCCGGCAGGGTGCGGCCTTCCAGCGGCGACCAGCCGCACTTGTACAGCAGGTTGTCGCGGCCGACGGTGGTGCTGCCGTGCGGGTCCACCAGCGCCAGGTCGGCCCAGTAGCCTTCGCGGATGTAGCCGCGCTCCTTGACGCCGAAGCGCTCGGCCACGGCATGGCTGGTTTTCCTGACCACCGTGCTCATGTTCATCTCGCCGCGCTTGACCAGGTCGATCAGCATCAGCAGCGAATGCTGCACCAGCGGCAGGCCCGACGGCGCCTTGAAATATTTCTGCGCCTTTTCCTCGGCGGTGTGCGGCGCGTGGTCGGTGGCGATCACGTCGATGACATCGTCGTGCACCGCCTTGATCAGCGCCACCCGGTCGGCCGCGGTCTTGATCGCCGGGTTGCACTTCACCAGCGTGCCGCGCTCGGCGTACCAGGATTCATCCATGTACAGGTGATGCACGCAGGCTTCGACGGTGATGCGCTTGCCGCCGACCGGGCCGGCGCTGAAAAACGACAGTTCGCGCGCCGTGGTCAGATGCAGCACGTGCAGGCGCGAGTTGTGCTTGCGGGCGAGGCCGACCGCCAGCTCGGTGGATTTGTAGCAGGCTTCCGCCGAGCGGATCAGCGGGTGCATGGCGATCGGCACGTCTTCGCCGTACTGCGCGCGGTAGCGTTCCTCGTTGGCCTTGATCATCGGCGTGTCTTCGCAGTGGGTCAGCAGCGGCAGCTGCGAATACTTGAAGATGCCTTCCAGCGTCTGCGGATTGTCGACCAGCATGTTGCCGGTCGACGCGCCCATGAAAATCTTCACCGCGGGCGCATCGCCCGGGCGCAGCGCCTTGATCTCCTCGAGGTTGTCGTTGGCGGCGCCGAAGTGGAACGCGTAGTTGGTATGTGCGCGGCCGACCGCGGCTGCGTATTTCGCCGCCAGCGCCGCGCGCGTCACGCAGTTGGGGATGGTGTTGGGCATGTCCATCACGCTGGTCACGCCGCCGGCGACCGCCGCTGCGGATTCCGTCGCGAGGTCGCCCTTGTGGGTCATGCCGGGATCGCGGAAATGCACCTGGTCGTCGATCAGGCCGGGCAGCAGCCACTGGCCCTTGGCGTCGTAAACCTTTTCGCCGGCAGGCGCGGCGATCTTCGCGGCGATCTTCTCGATGCGGCCGTTCTTGATCAGAACGTCGGCGGGCGTTTCGTGGCCTTCGTTGATGACGTGTGCGTTGGTGATCAGCATATTCAGATACTCCAGTCGCCCCAGAGGGCCTGCATGGCGGCCAGCACGGCGATGCCGGCGGTCTCGGTTCTCAGAATGCGTGGGCCAAGGCCCAGCGGGATGAAGCCGGCGGTCTGCGCGCCGAGCATCTCGGCACCGCTGAGCCCGCCTTCCGGCCCGACCAGCAGTATGACCGGTCGTTGCGGCGCTTGCAGCGAGGGCAGGCTCAGGGCGGCGCCCGGCGCGAGCGTCAGCCGCAGTTCATCGGCATGGCGCTGCAGCAGCCAGTCCTCCAGCGAGGCGACCTCTTCGAGCTGCGGCACGCAGGTGCGGCCGGACTGTTCGCAGGCGCTGGTGATGACGCCGCGCCAGTGTTCCATCTTCTTGTCCCAGCGCTCTGCGTTGAGCTTGACCACGCTGCGCGACGACAGCAGCGGCACGAAACCGTTGACGCCAAGCTCCACCGCCTTCTGCAGCGTGTAGTCCATGCGTTCGCCCTTGGAGACGCACTGTGCCAGCGTCACCTTCAGCGGCGATTCGCGCTGGGGTTCCTGGTAGCGGACCAGCCAGGCCTGCGCGTTGCGCCTGCCGATCTTGGTGATGACGGCCTCGTACTCGCCGCCCTTGCCGTTGAAGAGCGTGAAGTCCTCGCCGACCTTGAGGCGCAGCACCTGCAGCAGGTGGTGTGCCGGGCCTTCGGGCAGGTCGATATGCGCGCCTTCGGTCAGCGGCAGGTCGATGTAGATGCGTGGATTAGCCATGGACAGCCTCGTCGATGCCCTCGGCGGCAATGCGGCACATCAGGCCGATTTCTTCCGGAGTGATGACATACGGTGGCATGAAATAGATCACGTTGCCCAGCGGGCGCAGCAGCACGCCGTGCCTGAGTCCGTACTGGTAGACGCGCAGGCCGCGGCGCTCTTCGGCGGGATAGGGCTCCTGCGTGCGGGCGTTCCTGACCATTTCCACGGCCATGATCATGCCCTGCTGGCGCACCTCGGCGACATGCGGATGGCGGCGCAGTTCGTCGGTCGCCATCCACATGATCTGCGAGAGCTGGCGGTTGCGCGCCAGCACGTCGGAGGCTTCGAACACGTCCAGCGTCGCCAGTGCCGCGCTGCAGGCCAGCGGGTTGCCGGTGTAGGAATGCGAGTGCAGGAACGCCTTGCCGCTGCGGTATTCGTCGTAGAACGCCGCGTAGATCTCGTCCCGGGTCAGCGTCACCGCCAGCGGCAGCGTGCCGCTGGTGATGCCTTTGGACAGGCACAGGAAATCCGGCGTGACCCTGGCATGCTCGCAGGCGAACATTTTTCCGGTGCGGCCGAAGCCGACCGCGATTTCGTCGGCGATCAGGTGAATGCCGTGACGGTCGCAGGCGGCGCGCAGCAGCGACAGGTAGACCGGGTGGTACATGCGCATGCCGCCGGCGCATTGCACCAGCGGCTCCAGGATCACCGCGCAGGCTTCGTGCGCGTGCCGTGCCAGTGCCGCTTCCATGTGGGTGAACTGGCGGCGGGTGTGATCTTCCCAGGATTCGCCGGGGCGCCGCGTGTAGCAGTCGGGCGAGGGCACGACGATGGGTTTCAGCAGCAGCGGCGCGTAGGTGTCGCGGTACAGGCCGGTGTCGCCGACCGCCAGCGCGCCGAGGGTTTCGCCGTGGTAGCCGTTCGACAGCGTGATGAATTTCTGCTTGGCCGTCTGGCCGACATTGCGCCAGTAATGAAAGCTCATCTTCAGCGCCACTTCCACCGCCGAGGAGCCGTTGTCGGAGTAGAAGCATTTGTCGAGACCCGGCGGCACCAGCCGGCACAGGCGTTCCGACAGTTCCACCACCGGCTGGTGGGTGAAGCCGCCGAGCATGATGTGATCGAGCGTGTCGAGCTGGCGCTTCAGCGCCGCGACGATCTGCGGATGGCGGTGGCCGAAGATATTGGTCCACCATGAGCTGACCGCATCGAGATAGCGCCGGCCTTCGAAGTCCTCCAGCCAGACGCCTTCGGCGGACTTGATCGGCACCAGCGGCAGCCACTCGTGGTCCTTCATCTGCGTGCACGGGTGCCAGACGCGGGCACGGCTGCGTGCAGCCCAGTCGGCGTTGCTCATGGCAGGCGTGCGACGCCAGGCGGGCGGCGGATGGCGCCGGACGGGGCCGGGCCACGCGGCCAGTGCTGCCCGTCTCCCATCCCCCGTCTCACAGGTCTTTCACCAGCACGATGGAATTGCGCTGGTAGTTGTAGAGCCGCTGCTTCTGCACCGGCAGGTCCTTGATCCGGCCGTGTGCGAAGCCGTGCTCGATGAACCAGTGCGGCGTGTGCGTGGTGAGGCTGAACAGTTTTTTCAGCTTGAGCTTGCGCGCCTCGGCCTCGACGCGCTTGAGCAGCGCGCTGGCGCGTCCGGCGCGGCGGTAGTCGGGGTGCACGGCGACGCAGGCCAGTTCGGCCATCTGGGTCTGCGCAAACGGCAGCAGCGCGCAGCAGGCGATGACGGCGCCGTCGCGCACGATCACGGTGAAGTTGCCGATCTCCAGTTCCAGCTGCTCGCGCGAGCGCGGCACCAGCACGCCGGCATCTTCCAGCGGCTGGATCAGGCCGAGCACGCCGCCGACGTCCTCGATGGTGGCATGGCGCGTGGATTCGTAGTCGGCATCGGTGTAGAGCATCAGGCCGACGCCGTCGCGGGTGTACAGCTCGCGCAGGATGGCGCCGTCGGTTTCGGCGCCGATCAGGTGCACGCGCTTGACGCCGCCGAGACTGGCGGCGATGCCGGCGCGCAGGTAGCCGCGATCCTGGTCCTTGAGATGTTTTGCGTTCAGCAGCTTTTCGGCTTCGGCCAGCGGCAGTTGCCCGGCATCGCCGGTATCGTCGGCGAGTTTCCAGTGATCCGGGTTCGAGGGCACGACGAACACCAGCTTGTCTGCCGACAGGGCCTGCGCCGTGGCGACCGCGACATCTTCATAGCGCAGGTTGAAGATCTCGCCGGTGGGCGAGTAGCCGATCGACGACAGCAGCAGCACGCGGTCTTTCGCCAGTTCGTCGCGCAGGGTTTCGACATCGACACGCCGCACCTCGCCGGTCTGCTGGAAGTCGACGCCGTCGCGCACGCCGACCGGCCGCGCGGTGATCCAGTTGCCGCTGGCGATGCGCAGGCGCGCGCCGCCCATCGGCGTGTTGGCGATGCCGGTGCTGAGCCGTGCCTCGATATCCATGCGCAGCGAGCCGGCCGCGGCCTTGACGCAGTCCAGCGCCTTGCGGTCGGTCACGCGCAGGCCGCCGACGGTCTGCGTCTTCAGACCATGCACCTCGAGCTGCCGGTCGATCTGCGGCCGCGCGCCGTGCACCAGCACCAGCTTGACGCCGAGGCTGTGCAGCAGGGCGATGTCGTAGAGAAACGCGTCGAAATCCGCACGTGCCGCGACCTCGCCGCCAAAGGCGATGACGCAGACCGAGCCGTGGTGCGCATGCACGTATGGCGCGCAGCCGCGCAGCGAGGCGATGAAGTCGGCAGGTTTCATCAGCGGATTATAAGGTTACGGAACTGGTGCGCACGGCTGTGTCGCATTTTTGCACGTGAAATCCGTCACCCGCTCCCGGGGATTAG
>DATMTG010000301.1:0-9226 GCA_035565075.1 Stenotrophobium sp. | reverse complement strand
TACACTAAAAGCACACAGCACGGAGACGACGCATGAAAGAAACCGTACTAGATGTGCTGATGTATCTGCTGGAAAACTACCAGTCGGTCGAATTTTCCGATACCGAAAACCAGGCGGCGCTCAGCGACGAACTGGTCGCGGCCGGGTTCCCTGAAGAAGAAGTGCGGCATGCCTTCACCTGGCTCGATGGGCTGGAGCAGCAACGCCAGCGGCCGCTGGTGTTCGGCCCGGGCGGCGCGCTGCGGCTTTACACGCGCGAAGAGCAGGATCGCATTTCCACCGAGTGCCGCGGCTTCCTGCTGTACCTGGAGCAGCTCGGCATCCTCACCGCGGAGTCGCGCGAACTGGTCATCGGCCGCCTGCTGGCGATCGTCGAAGAGATCGACCTCGAACGCGTGAAGTGGGTCTGCCTGCTGGTGCTGATCAACCAGCCCGAGGCCGAGGAAGCCTGTCTGCAGCTCGAGGACATGCTCTACTACCAGGGCGATTTTCTGCACTGAATCCAGATGCTTGCGGCGGGATTTCCGCCGCTCGTCCGCAGGGTCCGTCACCCCGGGCTTCTGGACAGTCGCCGTCGCTTGCGCGTATAAGCCGCGTTCCGAGGCAGCCATCGGGCTGCGCATTCCGACCATCAGACGGTATCAATGAGCAAAAACCTGGTCATCGTCGAATCGCCCGCAAAGGCCAAGACGATCGCGAAATACCTGGGCAGGGACTACGAAGTCCTCGCTTCCTACGGCCACGTCCGCGATCTGGTGCCCAAGGACGGCGCCGTCGATGTCACCAACGGTTTCGCCATGAAGTACCAGGCGATCGACCGCAACGAGAAACATGTGCGCGCGATCCAGGCGGCGCTGAAAAATGCCGACGCATTGTTTCTGGCTACCGACCCTGACCGCGAGGGCGAGGCCATCGCCTGGCACCTGCTGGAGCTGCTCAAGGAAAAGAACGCGATCAAGAACAAGCCGGTCAAGCGCGTGGTGTTCTACGAGATCACCCAGCGCGAGGTGCAGAAGGCCATCGCCGAGCCGCGCGACATCGCCACCGACCTGGTCAACGCGCAGCAGGCGCGCCGTGCACTGGACTACCTGGTCGGCTTCAACCTGTCGCCGCTGCTGTGGCGCAAGATCCAGACCGGGCTGTCGGCCGGACGCGTGCAGAGTCCGGCGTTGCGCCTGATCTGCGAGCGCGAGCTGGAAATCCGCGCATTCGTCCCGCGCGAATACTGGACCATCGAGGCGCGCGTCGAAAAGAACGCCGTGTTCGGCGCCAAGCTGGTCGAACTGGACCGCCAGAAGCTGGAGCAGTTCACGCTCACCGAGGCCGGTGGCGCAGAGGCTGCGCGCGACAAGATTCTCGCCGCCGCGCAAGGACAGCTGCGGGTCGCCAGCGTCGACAAGAAACAGCGCCGGCGCAACCCGTCGCCGCCGTTTACCACCTCGACCTTGCAGCAGGAGGCCAACCGCAAGCTCGGCTTCACCTCCAGCCGCACCATGCGCACGGCGCAGCAGTTGTATGAAGGCGTCGATCTGGGCGGCGACACCGTCGGCCTGATCACCTACATGCGTACCGACTCGGTCAACCTTGCGCAGGATGCGCTGGCCGAAATCCGCGAAGTGATTGCGAAAAAATTCGGCGCCTCATCCGTGCCGCCGGAAGCGCGCCAGTTCAAGACCAAGTCGAAGAACGCGCAGGAGGCGCACGAGGCGATCCGTCCGACCTCCGCCGCGCGCATTCCCGAGCAGGTCGCCGGCTTCCTGACGCCGGACCAAGCCAAGCTCTACGAACTGATCTGGAAACGCGCGATGGCCTCGCAGATGACGCAGGCGGTGTTCGACACCGTCACCGCCGAGCTGCGCGCCGGCGACGATCACGCCTTTCGCGCCAGCGGTTCGGTGCTGGTCGAGCCGGGTTTCATCGCCGTGTATTCCCAGGGCAAGGACGAGCCGGACGACGAGGACGATGAAAAGCGCCTGCCGCCGCTGACGGCCGGCGAGTCCGTCAAGCTGCTGGAAGTCACGCCGGACCAGCATTTCACCGAACCGCCGCCGCGCTACACCGAAGCCAGCCTGGTGAAAACGCTGGAGGAATACGACATCGGCCGTCCCTCGACCTACGCCAGCATCATCTCGACGCTGCTTGCGCGCGACTACGTGCGGCTCGACGGCAAGGCGTTCTCGCCCAGCGACGTCGGCATGGTCGTCAACCGTTTCCTGACCGAGCATTTCACCCAGTACGTCGACTACGAATTCACCGCCCATCTCGAGGACGACCTCGATGCGGTGTCGCGCGGCGAAAAGAAGTGGGTGCCGCTGCTCGCCGAGTTCTGGCGTGACTTCAAGCCGCGCGTCGACGAGAAGATGGAACTCAAGCGCGAAGAGGTATCGCAGGCGCGGCAGATCGGCACCGACCCGGTCAGCGGCAAGCCGGTATCGGCGCGGATCGGCCGTTTCGGCCCGTTCGTGCAGATCGGCACCAAGGACGACGAGGACAAGCCGCGCTTCGCCAGCCTGCGCGGCAACCAGCGCATCGACACCCTCACGCTGGAACAGGCGCTGGAACTGTTCAAGCTGCCGCGCAAACTCGGCCAGACGCCGGATGGCCACGAGGTCGAGGCCAACGTCGGACGCTTCGGGCCGTACATCCGCTACGGCAAGAATTTCGTCTCGCTGAAAAAGGAAGACGATCCGTACACCGTCGACCTCGTGCGCGCGCTGGAGCTGATCCGGCTCAAGGCCGAGGCGCTGGAGGCGGCCACGATCAAGATTTTTGCCGATACCGGTATCCGCATCGTCAAGGGCCGTTTCGGGCCGTACATCACCGACGGCACCCGCAAGGCGCGGATTCCCAGGGGCCGGGATGCCGAGTCACTGAGCGTCTTCGAATGCGAGGCGTATCTGGCCGAGGCCGAAGCGGCGAAGAAGCCGGCACGCAAGTCCGCCAAGGCCAAGGCGGCGGCCAGCGCCGGCGATGCCGCCAAGAAGCCCAAGGCTGCCAAACCGGCCAAGAAAGCGCCGGCGAAGAAGGCTGCGCCGAAGAAAACGACAGCGAAAAAAGCCGCAGTCAGGAAATCGCCGGCACGGAAATACGCAGCGCGGACGGCCAAGAAAACCGGCGGCTGAGTCACGATGGCCACTCCGCTGCAAATCCGTGCGGTCTGCCACACGCTCAGCGCCGGCGGCGTCATCGCCTATCCGACCGAGGCGGTCTGGGGTCTGGGTTGCGATCCGATGAACCGGCATGCCGGCGAGCGTCTGCTGCACATCAAGCGGCGCGACTGGCGCAAGGGCCTGATCCTGATTGCCGCAAACTATTCGCAATTGCGGCCCTACATCGCCGACATTCCGCTCAATGCGCTGGCGCCGGCCCTGGCGAGCTGGCCCGGGCCGGTGACCTGGCTGGTGCCGGCATCCGAGCGGGTGCCGGAGTGGGTGCGCGGCGAGCATCAGACCATCGCCGTGCGCGTGACCGCGCATCCGGTCGCGGCGGCGTTGTGCAACGCCTTCGGGGGCGCCATCGTCTCGACCAGCGCCAACCGCAGCGGTGAGTCTCCGGCGATGAGCGTGACGCAGGTGCGCCTGCGCTTCGGCGACAGCCTGGACGCGGTGCTGGCCGGCCCGCTCGGCGGACGCGCGCAGCCGACCACGATCCGCGATCTGCAGAGCGGCAAGGTGCTGCGGCCGTGAACGCGGAAGCGGTCGAAAACTATGTGCGCGATTTGCAGAACCGGGTTTGCGGCGCACTGGAGCAGGCCGATGGCGCTGCGCGCTTTCAAAGCGACGTCTGGACGCGCGACGCAGTGGCCGCTGCGGAGACGCCGGCGCTGAGCGGTGGCGGCGGCGATACGCGCGTGCTCGCGGACGGTGCGGTGTTCGAGCGCGCCGGCGTGGCTTTTTCGCTGGTGCAGGGCCACAAGCTGCCGCCTTCGGCGACGGCGCACCGGCCGGAACTGCTCGGGCGCCAATGGCGCGCGATGGGCGTATCGATGGTAATCCACCCGCGCAACCCGCATGTGCCGACCATGCACGCCAACGTGCGTTTTTTCGTCGCCGAAAAAACTGGGGAATTACCCGTGTGGTGGTTTGGCGGCGGCTTCGACCTGACGCCGTACTACGGCTACGCGGAAGATTGCCGTCACTGGCACGAGACCGCGCGCGACGCCTGTGCCGCCAGCGGGCCGCAGGTGCATGCGCGGCTCAAGCAATGGTGCGACGAATATTTCTACCTCAGGCATCGCGCCGAACCGCGCGGCATCGGCGGGCTTTTTTTCGATGACTGGAACGAAGGTGGTTTCGGTGCGTCGTTCGCGCTGATGCGCAATGTCGGCGACCACATCCTGCCGGGCTACCTGCCGATCGTGCAGCGGCGCAAGGACACTCCCTATGGCGAGCGGGAACGCGACTGGCAGCTATACCGGCGCGGGCGCTACGTCGAGTTCAACCTGGTCTGGGATCGCGGCACCCTGTTCGGGCTGCAATCGGGCGGACGCGCCGAGTCCATATTGATGTCGATGCCGCCGCTGGCAAGCTGGCGCTACGACTACCGCCCGGAGCCGGGCAGCCGCGAAGCCGAACTGATGACGCGATACCTGACGCCGCGCGACTGGCTGGGCCGTGACGATCGCTAAGTGCTAAGTTAAGGCCACTCACGCGGCACCCGTACGGCCTCCATGACACTTACAGAACTGCGCTATCTGGTGAACCTGGACAAGGAGCGACACTTCGGCCGCGCTGCCGAGCGTTCGTTCGTGTCGCAGCCGACGCTGTCGGTCGCCGTCAAGAAACTCGAGGACGAACTGGGCGTGACACTGTTCGAGCGCAGCCGTGGCGAAGCCAGGCCGACACCGGTCGGCGAGCGCATCATCGGGCAGGCGCGGCGGGTGCTGGCCGAGGCGCATCGTGTCGAGGACATCGCGCGCGAAGGTCACGACGAACTGGTCGGGTCACTGCGGCTCGGTGCGATCTACACGGTGGGTCCTTACCTGTTGCCGTCGCTGGTGCCTTTGATGCGCCGGCAGGCACCGCAGATGCCGCTGGTGATCGAGGAGAACTTCACGGCAAAGCTGCTCGAGCAACTGCGCGACAACGAGCTGGACGTGGCGCTGGTGGCACTGCCAGTGGATCTGCAGGGACTCGACGCGCGGCCGCTTTACGACGAGGACTTCGTCGTGCTGATGTCGCCCGAGCACCGCTGGGCCGGCGAGAAGCAGATTCCCGCCCGGCGCCTGGCCGAAGAAAACCTGCTGTTGCTGGGACCGGGACATTGTTTCCGCGAGCAGGTGATTTCGGCCTGTCCGAAATGCGTCACCGATGAGGGCGATGGCCGGCGGCCGCACACCGGCAGCAGCCTTGAAACCATACGCTACATGGTCATCAGCGGACTCGGCATCACCGTGGTGCCGCGCAGCTCGGTGGAGAATCGCGCGGATGAAAGCAGCCAGCTGGTGGCCTGCCCGCTGGCTGCGCCGGCCCCCTCGCGCCGGATCGCGCTGGTCTGGCGCAAGACATTCCCCCGGCACAAGGCCATCGACTCACTGTGCAAGGCGATAATGGGGATGAAACTCAAGGGCGTCACGTTCCTGTCCCATGCGGACGTCGAGGAAGAGTGACAACCGCAACATCGTTCGTCGGGGAGCAAGGCATGTTCAAATTTTCCGGAAGCAGGCCACAGCGGCTCGGAGTCGTTTCAGGACGTTTTTCGGCGCCGACGACCGGCAAGCCCAATTGGGTGAGCAGCATGGCCGATGCAGCAGACCGCGGGCATTACATTGCGCCGCTGCCCATGGCCGGAACCGCCTCACAATCCATGGCGAAGCTCAGGCAGGTCCTGGACGGACTGCCGCGCGTACGGGTTGTCAGCGCGACGTCGGATTATCTCCATGCGGAATTCAGCAGCGCGTTGATGGGTTATGTCGATGACGTCGAGTTTTACTGTGACGGCGAACGCTTGCAGGTGCGTTCCTCGTCGCGCCTGGGCTATTCCGATCTGGGCGCCAACCGCAAACGCGTGGAATCGCTGCGCGCCGCGCTCGCCGCTTAGGCGGATCGTGCCGCCGTGACTCTCGACGCAGCCTTATGAGCGCCGGCACGCCGACACCGACTGCGCCGCAGCCGTCACGATCGCCGGGTCTGCTGTCCATGCTCTCGCAGATCCCGCCGCTGGACTGGTCGATGCTGCTGCTGGCGCTGATTTCAGTGGGCCTGGTCGGCTATGAAACCTGGGGACATGCCACGCCGGCGCAGACCGTGTGGATCTTGCGTGCCGATAATGCCGCCTGCGCGATTTTTGCCGCCGAATTCCTCTGGCGCTGGCGGCAGGCCGGGTGGCGCGCACGGTTCGTGGCGCGCAACTGGTACGACGTGCTGGGCATGATTCCGGTGTCGACGCCGGCATTCCGCGGGTTCCGGCTGTTTCGTGTCGTGCGCATCGGCATCATGATGGCGCGTTTCGGCATGGCCGCCGACCGTGCGCTCGGCGAGGAATTCACCTACCGCGTGGTCAATCGCTTCAGTTCGGCGATCGTCGAGGCGATCAGCACGCCGGTCACGCTCGGGGTACTGGACGAAGTGGCCGAGGTCCTGGGCAAGGGCACGTTCACGCACAATATCGCGGGTGCTCTGGCCGAGAACGATCAGGAACTGCGCGCGCTGATCGCCGACAAGTTGCGCGAAAATCCGCGCACGCACCGCCTGACGCGGCTGCCGTTCTACAACGACATCATCGAGGTCCTCAGCGACACCAGCCTGCAGATCGTGCGTGCGGTGCTCAACGACCCGCGTACCGACGAACTGGTGGCCGACATGCTGCGTGAGAACATCCGGCAGTTGCGCAGTGCCCTGAAGGACAAGCAGGTCGCGCGCGGGACCTGATGCCCGGGTTGAACCGCAATTTTGCCGGTTCTATTGCTGCGCGGTAGCGGGAAGGCGACAATCCTCCCATGGCGCTCGCATGAGGCGCCGCCAGGCCGGCACATCCAAGGGGGCAGCCGCATGATTCCGTTCTCGCTCAAGGTTCTGTTTTTCAAGATCTGGCAGTTCATCCTCAAGTGGAGCAGCAAGCTGCTGCCGTTCCGCACGCCGCAGATGTTCACCGGCCCCGGCTCTTCGTTGCAGCTGTGCGAACACATCGCCGGAACCGGCGCGAAGAAACTCCTGATCGTCACCGACGCCATGCTGGTCAAGATCGGCCTGCTCAAGGCCATGCAGGACAAACTGGGCCAGCTCGGGGTGAGCCACGTGGTCTACGACGGCGTGCAGCCCAACCCGACCATCGAGCAGATCGAAACCGGCCTGGCGATGCTGAAGAAAGAGGGCTGCAAGGCGATACTGGCGGTCGGCGGCGGCTCCTCGATCGACGCCGCCAAGGTCATCGCCGCGCGCGCGCGCAATCCGTACCCGATCACCTGGATGGCGGGCCTGATGCGCATCCTGGTGCCGCCGATGAAGCTCTATGCCGTGCCGACCACCGCCGGCACCGGCTCGGAAGTGACCATCGCTGCGGTGGTGTCGGATCCGGCGACCACGCGCAAGTTCGCGATCATGGACACCGCGCTGGTGCCCAAGGGCGCGGCGCTCGACGGTGCGCTGATGACCGGCCTGCCGCCCGCCATCACCGCCGCGACCGGCATGGACGCGCTGACCCACGCGGTCGAGGCCTATATCTCGCGCAACCGCACGGCGCACACCGACCAGATGGCGATCGACGCGGTCAAGCTGATCATGGGCAACCTCGCCGAGGCAGTGAAGAACGGCGGCAATGTCGAGGCGCGCCAGAACATGGCGCAGGCGTCGTTCAAGGCCGGCGTCGCCTTCACCATCGCCGGCGTCGGCTACGTCCACGCCATCGCCCACAACTTCGGCGCCTACTACCACGTGCCGCACGGACTGGCCAACGCCATCATCCTGCCGCGCGTGCTGGATTTCTCCAAGCCCAACTGCAGCGCACGCCTGGCGAAACTCGCCGAGGTCAGCGGGCTGAAGCAAGGCGGCGAGAGCGAGGCGCAGCTGGCCGACGCCTTCATCGCCAAGGTGCGTGCGATGAACGCCGAGTTCGGCATCCCGGCGCAGGTCGACAAGCTCAAGGCGGAGGATATCCCCGAGATCGCCGACAAGGCGCAGAGCGAGACTTTCTGGTTCTACGCCGTGCCGCGCTACATGGACAAGCCCGAGTTGCGGCGCTTCATCGGACAGATGCTGCCGCAGGCGGCCTGAGCCAGCCGCGCACGTCTGGCTGCGCGCGTCAGTCCGGCGACTGCCGCGCCCGGCGTTCCAGCCGCTTGCCGACGAAGCGGAACAGGCGCCCGGTCCACTCCACGGTCGGACCGGGCAGCGCCGTGGTGGCCATGCCCCAGGTATCGCCAAGGCGGCTGGCGATCCGGTAGGGGCGCTTGCGGACGGCCCTGACGATCCATTCCGCCGCCTTGTCGACGTCCATCTGCCGCAGATAGCGGTAGACCTTGGTCGGCGCGGTCATCGGCGTCTTCACCAGCGGATAGTTGATGACGGTGATGTGCACGCCCTTGTCCACCATTTCCGCCGCCAGCGTGCGCGAGAAACCCTCCAGCGCCGACTTGCTCGCCACATACGCCGCATAGCGCGGCGTCGGCACCTGCGCCGACATGCTGGAGACGTTGATGATGTGTCCCGCGCCCTGCTCCAGCATGCGCGGCAGCATGCGCAGGGTCAGCCGCACAGCGGCGAAATAATTGATCTGCATGGTGCGCTGGAAATCGTGCTCGCGGTCCAGCGATTCAACGACGAGCCTGCGGATCGAGCGGCCGGCGTTGTTGATCAGGATGTCCACACGTTGATGCCCGGCCAGTATCTTCTGTGCGCAGGCGTCCAGCGCCTTCTCGTCGCTGAGGTCCGCCGGGTAGGCCCAGGCCAGGCCGCCGTCCTTCTCGATGGCGGCGCGGACCCGCTCCAGTTCGTCGGCGCGGCGCGCAACCAGGCAAACCCGTGCGCCTTCGCGGGCCAGACGCATGGCCGCCGCAGCGCCGATGCCGCTGGATGCGCCGGTGATGACGATGGTTTTGCCGTGGATGGTTTCGGTCATGTGAATGCCGGATCCTGATGATGTACCAGTGGAATCCCGAGGGGTCGGGGCCAGAGGCTGGCACCGCATGCGGATTTTGGCAACGCCGAGCAGACACTATGGCGTGTCAGATCTGCCATCCAAACAAAACGGCCCGCATGCGGGCCGTTTTGTTTGGATGGCAGATCTGACA
>DATMTG010000300.1:0-8536 GCA_035565075.1 Stenotrophobium sp. | reverse complement strand
AGAACGCTTCGGCTTTCCCTTGCTGGAAGCCTGGGCCATGACCGAAACCGGCGCGGGGTCTGTCCTCGACGCAGTGGAAACAGCGATCAGAACGAGCTGAATTCCATGATGCGGTTGTTGGCGGTGTCGGTGACGTAGAGCACACCGTTGTAAACCGTCACCCCGGACGGGCCATTGAGCGTGCGCTGGCTCGGCACCGACAGGCTGCCGTTGCCCGAGGTTCCGCTCGGCGCATCGGAGGTGCCGTCCTGGTTGTCGTCGTTGGCCGCATCGCGGGTGAAGGTCGACTGACCGAACACCGCGCTGGCCGACGGTCCGTTCTGCACCGGCAGGCTGGCGTAGAACAGCACGCGGTTGTTGGCGCTGTCGGCGACATAGAAGCCCGCCGAATTGCCGGAAAGACCCGCCACGCCGGTCGGCGAGTGCAGACCCGCTGCGCCATTCGAGCCGTTGCTGGTGGTGCCGAAAGCGCTGACTCCGACCGCGAAGCTCGCACCGGAACCGTCCGCCTGCGAGGCATTGGGCACCGGAATGGTTGCCCAGTACATGACGCGGTTGTTGCCGGTGTCGGCTACCAGCAGCTTGGTGCCGTTGGTATCCAGCCCGGTCGGCGAATACAGCTGGGTCCGGCTGTTGACGAAGTTGGCGATGTTGACGCCGGTAGTGGTGGTGCAGGCGGTGCTCAGGCTGGAGCCGATGCAGTGGGCCTGATCCGTCACCATGTCGGGCTGGCCCAGTACCACGGTCGCGCTCATGCCGTCGGTGAGGCTGCTGGAGACGTCGTAAATCAGCACGCGGTCGTTGCCGTTGTCGACGATGAACATCTTGCCGAAGGCGATCGCGGCGTCCGTCGGGCCCTTCAGCGTGCCTGCACTGGGCGCGGCATTGCCCTGGTTCGGATTGACGTTGGCCACGCCGAACCCGCTCTGGCCGATCACCTCGCTGGCGGCGGCGCCGGTCGTATTCGGCAGCGTGTTCCAGACCAGCACGCGGCTGTTGCCGGTGTCGGCCACCACCAGTCGCACCACGGCGGGATTGGCCGGGTTGGTTTCAACGCGCACCGAGCTGGGACCGTTCAGCTGACTGGCACTGGCACCCAGGCTGTTGCTGGTGAAATTGCTCTGTCCCAGCACGAAGTCAGGCGGCGTCGAGGACGACAGCGGAATGCTCTTCCAGCCGAGGATGCGGTTGTTGCCGGTGTCGACGACATAGAACAGCGTGGTCGCGCCGTTGACATAGACTGCCACGCCACCAAAGGGAGAGGCCAGACCCTTGGCGTTGGTGGTCGAGGGTTTCGCGCTGAAATTGGAGCCTGCCGAGTTGTAGTTCGGTTGTCCGAGCTCGGCAAATGCCGAAGGCAGGAAGAAGTTGTCGGAATTGCTGCCGCAGCCCGCGAGCGTCGCCAGCACGCCAAGCGCAATCCCGGCTGCGGCCAGGCGGCACGCGCGCAGGGCGCGGCGGGGCGATGCGGCGGTTTCAATAACTGTGTGACCGGCACGACCGGAACGGGAATTCATCAATGCATCTCCTGACATGTGATTACGCATAAACCGGGGTAGTGTGCAGTCTGGCTTCCATCGGGCGCAACTGGGCAGCGAATACACTGACCGCTGCTTTTCGACAAGGTTTCGGGGCGGCGGCTGTAAAATCCATCCGGGACCGCGGCGCCGGGGATTTTCGTGCATGCAGTGCGTTAAGCACTGTTGCTGCCCGGTTAACTTTGGTTAAGCTGGCTCCTCGCGCTTTGCGGACGACCCGGTGGCCTTGACAATGCGCAGTATGACACACCGCATCCTGATCGCCGACGATGACCTCGAACTGTGCCGGCTGCTGACCGATTACCTGAGCCGCGAAGGCCTGCAGGTCGACGTGGTGCACGACGGCCAGGCCGCCCTGGAGGCCCTGCGCGACGAGGTCAGCCGCCCGGAACTGCTGATCCTCGACGTGACCATGCCGGTCCGCGACGGCCTCTCGGCCCTGCGCGAACTGCGCGCCCAGTACGGCCTGCCGGTGATCATCCTGTCGGCGCGCGGCGAACCGGTCGATCGCATCGTCGGGCTGGAGCTGGGCGCCGACGACTACCTGTCCAAGCCGTTCCTGCCGCGCGAATTGCTGGCGCGCATCCGCGCCCTGCTGCGCCGCAGCCTGGCGCCGCCGCTGGAAGATGCCCTGGTCGTCGATGCCCTGCGCCTGCACCCGGGCGAGCGCCGCGCCTGGATCGACGACACCGAACTGACGCTGACCAGCGCCGAATACCGCCTGCTGCTGGCGCTGGCGCGCCGCGCCGGCACCATCGTCGATAAATCATCGCTGACCCGCGAAGCCCTGGGCCGCGACATCGAGCGCTACGACCGCAGCATCGACGTGCATGTCAGCCGCCTTCGGCGCAAGCTGATGGACGCCTCGGACC
Source organism: Stenotrophobium sp. (assembly GCA_035565075.1). GTDB lineage: Bacteria > Pseudomonadota > Gammaproteobacteria > Nevskiales > Nevskiaceae > Stenotrophobium. The sequence continues at coordinate 6,126 of DATMTG010000300.1, read as the reverse complement.
ATGCGCCGGCGATCGAAACGATCCGCGGCACCGGCTATCTGCTGGCCAGGAAGATTTCGTGAAAGGCGGGCTTTACCGCCGCCTGTTCCTGTGGTTTTTCGTCGCCAACATGCTGACCCTGCTGCTCAGCATCGTCATCACCGAGCGCATCGCCCGCAGCGCCTACAACAGCCAGCAGGTGGACTGGCCGGCGCTGGCCGAGGAGGCCGCGTCGATCTACAGCGGCGGCGGCGCGGACATCCTGCACACCTGGGCGCGGCACTGGCACCGCCGCGGCCTCACCGTGGCACTGCTCGACCGCGGCCGCAACGTCCTGCAGGAACCGCTGCCGCCGCCGCTGCGCGATCACCTGGACCAGCTCGAAGGCCCGGGTAACGTCGTCCTGCATCTCGATGATGAACTGACCCTGGCCAGCGTCCATCTTCGCAGCCCGCAGGGGCAGCCCTGGCTGTTCCTCGTCGCGCGCAAACCGCAATGGCCGCCGCCACGGCGCCTGATGGTGCCGCTGCTGGTGCAGGTGCTGATGTCGCTGCTGATGATCGGGCTGGTCGGCTGGTGGGTCAGCCGCAGCATCGGCAAACCGGTTGCCGCCGTGCAGTCCGCTGCACGACGCATGGCCAGCGGCGACCTCGCGGCCCGCGTCGGCGAACCCGTCGTCGCCGGTTCGGACGAACTGGGCCTGCTGGCGCGCGATTTCGATCACATGGCCGTGCGCATCGAGGGACTGGTCGAGCATCTGCGCATGCTGCTGCAGGACGTCTCGCACGAATTGCGCTCGCCGCTGGCGCGACTGCAACTGTCGCTGGAACTGGCGCGCGGGCAGGCCGGCGACCGCAGCACGCCGCACCTGGATCATGCCGAGAACGAAATCCAGCGTCTCGACCGCATCATCGCCGACATGCTGGCGCTGACGCGGCTCGAGGCAAAGCTGCCCGACCGCATGGACGCGCCGGTGAATCTGCTCGACCTGGTCAACGAGCGCATCACCGACCTGCGCTCGCACTCGGAAAACGTGACCCTGCGGATCGAGCACGATGGCGCCAACCTCATCGAAGTCCTCGGACAACGCCCGCTGCTGGCGCGGGCGCTCGATAACCTGCTGTCGAATGCCGTGAAATACGGCGGCACTCCGCCCGAGATCGACCTGCGGATCTGCCGCTCGGGGCAGGAGGTCGCGCTCACGATTCGCGACAATGGCCGTGGCGTGCCGCCCGCCGAGATGGGGCGCCTGTTCCGCATTTACTTTCGCGCCAGCAATACGCGCGGCATCGACGGCCAGGGCCTGGGGCTGGCGATCGTCGAACGCATCGTGCGTGCACACGGCGGCCGCTGCAGTGCCGAAAATTCCGCGCAGGGCGGCCTGCAGGTGACGCTGCACCTGCCGCTGCGAGCGCCCGAGGCGGCCACGTCCGTCCGCAGCACTACATGAATTTTCCGGAGACGATGCGACCGGCCTGGTTCAGCTGCGCGAAATAGCGGCTGTTGTCGCTGCGCAGTTCCTTGGTCGTCACGTCGCCCGGCAGTACCAGCTGCACATCCGGGTATTGCTCCCGGAACTGCGCCGGGGTCGGATCGCTCGACATGAACTGCCTGAACGCATCCATGCCCGCGATCGACACCGGTCCACGCCAGGGCGAAGCCTGCTGTGCGTCGGCGCTCGGGTAGAAGGCGCAGGCCGACAGCGCGATGCTCGCCGAGACGGCGAGGATGAGGGAAATCCTGTTCATGTCCTGCGTCCTCGATGCCGTTGCAAATCCTAGAGCGCCAGGCGCCGCACGTCGGTCAGCAGTTTCACCAGCTGCACGATGAACCGCGCCGCGTAAGCGCCGTCGATCACGCGGTGATCATACGACAGCGACAGCGGCAGCATCAGGCGCGGCTGGAACTGCTTGCCGTCCCAGACCGGCTTCATCTGCGCGCGCGAAGCGCCGAGGATCGCCACTTCCGGTGCGTTGACGATGGGCGTGAAGTGGCTGCCGCCGATGCCGCCCAGCGAAGAGATCGAGAAACAGCCGCCTTTCATCTCCTCGGCCTTGAGCTTGCCGTCGCGCGCCTTCCTGGCCAGCGCCCCGCATTCCTGCGCGAGTTGCGTCACGCCTTTCTTGTCGACGTCGCGCACCACCGGCACCACCAGTCCCTGCTCGGTTTCCGCGGCAAAGCCGATGTGGCAATACTTTTTCAGGATCAGGCTCTCGCCATCGGCCGACAGCGAGCTGTTGAATTCCGGGTACGCCTGCATCGCCTTGGCCACGGCCTTCATGATGAACGGCAGCAGGGTCAGCTTGACGCCGGTCTCCTCGGTCGAGGATTTGCGGAACGCCTCGACCTGGGTGATGTCGGCCTCGTCGGTCTGCGTCACATGCGGCACGTTGAGCCAGGCACGATGCAGGTGTGCGGCCGACAGTTTGCGGATGCGTGCCAGTGGTCGGGTTTCGATTTCGCCGAACTGCGCGAAGTCCACCACCGGGATGGCCGGGAGTAAGGCGCGGGTTTCAGAGACTGCCAGTGGCAGTCTCTGCGCGCCGAACGCCTGGGGCTGGGGCCCCAGGCCAGCACCCAGCGCCTGCTTGACGTACGCCTGCACATCTTCGATCTGGATGCGTCCACGCGTTCCGCTGCCACTGACCTGCGCCAGGTCGACGCCGAGCTGCCGCGCGAACTTGCGGGCGGCCGGCCCGGCGTATGGCGTATCGCCCTTGGCGGCAACGGGTGCCGGCGGCTTGGGCGGCGCCCCGTCGGTGGTCACCACCGCACTGCGCGTGGTGTGCTCCGGGGGCTTTGGCGCGTCTCTCGTCTCTGATCTCTCATCGGCAGCGACTGCGACTGCGACTGCGGCCGTCGCCAGCCGGCAGACCGGATCGCCCTGCGAGACCTTATCGCCGGCCTTCAGCTTGAAATCGCGCACGGTGCCGGCGGCCGGCGACGGCACTTCCAGCGTCGCCTTGTCCGACTCGAGCACCAGCAGCGGCGCGTCCTTTTCCACCGCGTCGCCGTCCTTGACCAGTACCTCGATCACCGGCACGTCGCGGTAGTCGCCGATATCGGGAATGGCGACTGGCAGCAGGGCCGCCGGAGATGCGGCGCGCGAGGGTTCATCCTTCTTCGCCGCAGGCGCAGGCGACGCGGCGGCCGGCGCCGGTTGCTCTGCGGGTTGTTTTGCTGGCGTCTCCCGCTTCGCGTCTCGCGTTTCCTGCCCTGCATCGCCCGCAACCTCCAGCGAACAGATCAGCGTGCCCTGCGAGACCTTGTCGCTGGCCTTCAGCTTGAAATCCCGCACGGTGCCGGCGGCCGGCGACGGCACTTCCAGCGTCGCCTTGTCCGACTCGAGCACCAGCAGCGGCGCGTCTTTTTCCACCGCGTCGCCATCCCTGACCAGTACCTCGATCACCGGCACGTCGTGGTAGTCGCCGATGTCGGGCACCTTCACTTCGATTTTTTTCGCCATGGCTCAGACCGTCCACGGGGCGGGCTTGTCCGCCCGGATGCCGAAAATCTTCATGGCCTGCGCGACGCGCTCCTGCGGCAGCGCGCCCTGGTCGGCCAGCGCCTTGAGCGTGCGGACCACGATCCAGCGGCGGTCGACTTCGAAGAAATCGCGCAGTGCGGGACGATTGTCCGAGCGGCCGAAGCCATCGGTGCCGAGCACGTGGTAGGGCATCGGCACGTAGGGCCGGATCTGCTCGGGATAGGCGCGCACCCAGTCGCTGGCGGCGATCGCCGGGCCGGTCATGCCGTGCAGGCATTGCTGCACGTAACTCTGCCGCGGCGTCTCTTTCGGATGCAGCAGATTCCAGCGTTCAGCGGCGGCACCGTCGCGCGCAAGCTCGGTGAAGCTCGGCACGCTCCAGACATCGGCGCTCACGTCCCACTCGGCAGCCAGCAGATCGGCGGCCGCGATGACTTCGCGCAGGATGCTGCCGGAGCCGAGCAGCTGGGCGTGGAGCTTGGACGTTTGCTGCGCCGGCCGCAGCAGGTACATGCCGCGCACGATGCCGCTTTCCACGCCCGGCGGCATCGCCGGGTGCGTGTGGTTCTCGTTGTAGATCGTCAGGTAGTAGTAGCAGTCTTCCTGCTCCTGGTACATGCGTCGCATGCCGTCCTGGATGATCACCGCCAGTTCGTAGGCAAAGGCCGGATCGTAAGAGCGACAGTTGGGAATGGCGGCGCTGAATACGTGGCTGTGCCCGTCTTCGTGCTGCAGGCCTTCGCCGTTGAGCGTGGTGCGGCCGGCGGTGGCGCCGAGCAGGAACCCGCGCGCGCGCATGTCGCCGGCGGCCCAGCAGAGGTCGCCGATGCGCTGGAAGCCGAACATCGAGTAGTAGGTGAAAAACGGGATCAGGCTGACGCCGTGATTGCTGTAACTGGTGGCGGCGGCGATCCAGCTCGACATCGATCCGGCTTCGGTAATGCCTTCTTCGAGAATCTGGCCCTTGATGTCTTCCTTGTAGAACGCCAGCTGGTCGGCGTCCTGCGGCTGGTATTTCTGGCCGACCACGGAATAGATGCCGAGGCTGCGGAACATCGCCTCCATGCCGAAGGTGCGCGCCTCGTCCGGCACGATCGGCACCACGCGCGGCCCGATTTTCTTGTCGCGCAGGATCGCCTGCAGAATCTGCACGAAGGCCATGGTGGTGCTGATCTCGCGCTCGCCGGTGCTGGCGAGCAGGCGTTCGAACGCCGACAGCGGCGGAATCTCCAGCGTCTCGCCGGTGGCGTGGCGCGCCGGCAGGTAGCCGCCGAGTTCCTTGCGGCGCTGCCTGAGATAGTTCAGCTCCGGCGAATCTTCCGCGGGCTTGAAGAACGGCGTCGCCGCAATCTGGTCGTCGGAGATCGGGATCTTGAAGCGGTCGCGGAACGCCTTGAGCGCGTCCTCGCCCATCTTCTTCTGCTGGTGCGTGATGTTCTGGCCTTCGCCGGCTTCGCCCATGCCGTAGCCCTTGATGGTCTTGGCGAGGATCACCGTCGGCGAACCGGTGTGCTTGCTGGCCGCGGCATAGGCGGCGTAAACCTTGTGCGGATCGTGCCCGCCGCGATTCAGCCGTGCAATTTCTTCATCACTGAGCGTTTCCACCATGCGCAGCAGGTCCGGGTGCTTGCCGAAGAAATGTTCGCGGGTGTAGGCGCCGCCCTTGGCCTTGTAGTTCTGGTATTCGCCGTCGACGGTGTCGTTCATCACCTGCAACAGATGGCCGTCGCGGTCCTGCGCCAGCAGCGCGTCCCAGCTCGAGCCCCAGATCACTTTCAGCACGTTCCAGCCGGAACCGCGGAACGCGCCCTCCAGTTCCTGGATGACCTTGCCGTTGCCGCGCACCGGGCCGTCCAGACGTTGCAGGTTGCAGTTGACGACGAAGATCAGGTTATCGAGTTTCTCGCGCGCGGCGATGTCGATGGCGCCCATCGACTCCGGCTCGTCCATCTCGCCGTCGCCGCAGAAGCACCAGACCTTGCGGTTGCTCATGTCGGCGATGCCGCGGTGGTGCAGGTACTTCATCAGCCGCGCCTGGTAGATCGCCATGATCGGACCGAGACCCATGCTGACGGTGGCGAACTGCCAGAACTCCGGCATCAGCCAGGCGTGCGGGTACGACGACAGGCCCTTGCCGCCGGCTTCCATGCGGAAATTGCGCAACTGCTCGAGGCTGATGCGGCCCTCGAGGAACGCTCGCGCATAGATGCCGGGTGCGCTGTGGCCCTGGATGTAGACCAGGTCCTGTCCCTGCGGATGGTCGGCGCCTTTCCAGAAATGATTGAAGCCGACATCGTAGAGCGTCGCGGCCGAGGCGAAGCTGGCGATGTGGCCGCCGATGCCGGCGTGCTCGCGGTTAGCGTTGACCACCAGCGCCATCGCGTTCCAGCGGATGATCGAGCGGATGCGCCACTCCAGCGCATGGTCACCCGGCGAGCGCGCCTCGAGATGCGGCGGAATCGTATTGATGTAGGCGGTGTTGGCGCTGAACGGAATGAAGGCGCCGCTGCGGCGGGCTTTTTCGGTCAGGGTTTCCAGCAGGAAGTGCGCACGCTCGGGCCCCTGCTTGTCCAGCACGTCGTCGAGTGCCGCAAGCCATTCCTGCGTTTCCAGCGCATCCGTATCCGGTTTCCCGGTTTCCGACATTTCACTCTCCGCCG
>DATMTG010000299.1:0-7219 GCA_035565075.1 Stenotrophobium sp. | reverse complement strand
GGATTGTCCGGACGGTGGTGCCGATTCGACGTGTGAATGCACGCTGTCGAAGGGCGGGTTGTCACGCGCGCCGGAGCATGCAGATGCGCGCTGTTTCGCCAAGCCGGGCTTACAGGATCGTCGGATTCGGAGCGTCGCCGTAGACCTTCTTGGGGTCGAACATCTTTTCCGACTCCTCGAACTTCAGCGCGTGCTCGCCCTCGCCGGTCGGCACCGAGCGATAGAAACAGGAGCGGTAGCCGACGTGGCAACTGGCGTCGCCGGGAATCTCGACGCGCAGCCACACCGCGTCCTGGTCGTCGTCGATGCGCAGTTCAACCACCTTCTGCACCAGGCCGCTGGTGGCGCCCTTGTGCCACAGCACCTGGCGCGAACGGCTCCAGTAGTGCGCCTCGCCGGTGAGGATGGTTTTCTTCAGCGCCTCGGCGTTCATGTAGCCGACCATCAGCACCTCGCCGCTGTTGGCGGCGGTGGTGACGCAGACGATGAGGCCGTCGCGGTCGAACTTGGGCGCGAGATCGTGGCCTTCCTCGACCTGTTCGATGGTGAGGCGCTTGGAAAATTCAACGTCTGAGGACATGGCAACCCGGTTCATTCAAAAAAACGGCGCTGATTATCCCACAGCTCGCGTTTCCGGGGACATCCGCAACGCATTTCGCCGGGTGTATCCTCGCGGCCTTCAAGCCGATCAGGAGCATGTCATGAAAGAGCGGGTGGACTTCATCAAGGTTGCGCCGGAGGTGTACAAGGCCATGTCCGGACTGCAGGCCTGCGTCAATCAGAGCGGGCTGGAGCGGCCGCTGCTGGAGCTGGTCAAGACCCGCGCCTCGCAGATCAACGGCTGTGCCTTCTGCCTGGACATGCACACGCTGGATGCCCGCGCCCAGGGCGAGACCGAGCAGCGTCTGCACCTGCTGCCGGCCTGGCGCGAAGCCCCGTTCTACAGCGCACGCGAACGCGCCGCTCTGGCGTGGACCGAGGCGCTGACCCGCGTCGAGCAGTCGCAGGTTCCCGACGAGGTCTACGCCGAGGCGCGGCAGCAGTTCTCGGAAAAGGAGCTGGTCGACCTGTCGCTGGCGATCGTGGCCATCAACGGCTGGAACCGCCTCTGCGTCGCCTTCCGCAGGCAGCCGGGCCACTACAAGCCTGCAGGCCATTGACCGCGCCGGTCCGGGGTCCGGGCCCGGAGGGGCCAAGGTTGAACCGGGGCAGGCACTGTGATATCCAGTCCGGACCCTGTCTGGGGAGACAGGGCAGGCAGCGCCCCCGGCCAGAAATCCGGGCTGCGGGCGCGAATCCGTACGCAGGGTCGCAGGGGGGAAGACCGATGGACGCTGAAAACACCGTTGCAACGACACAGGACTCGAAGAACCTGGGGCTGCTGATCTGGATCGGCACGCTGTTCTTCGGGTTCATTCCTGGGCTGATCTTCTACCTGGTCAAGAAGGACGATGCCTATGTCCTGGGCCAGGCCAAGGAAGCGCTGAACTGGTCGATCACGGCCATCATCGGCTACATCGCCGGGATGATCCTGACCGTCATCATGATCGGCGTGCTGGTCATCGCCGCCGTCGGCATCTGCCACCTGGTGTTCTGCATCATGGGCGCGGTCGGGGCCTCCAGCGGCAAGGATTTCAAGGTCCCCTACGCGTTGCGGCTGATCAAGTAGCCGTCCGGAGCGACAGACGCACTGCAGGGCTGACCGATGCGCCGGGTAAGGCTGCTGCTGCTGGCGTGGTTGTTGTTGCTGCCGGGTCTAGCGCAGGCCGGCGTCACTGCGGAAGTGGTGGCGACCGACCCACCTGGTGCAACCGTGACGCTGCACAAGGACGAGGCGTTCTACGTCCGCATCCGCTACGACACCGACAGGCCGGTCAGCCTCTGGGCGCGGCCGTTTTTTCAGGGCAAAGAGGTCGGCACCATGACCAATGCCTCTGTGCCGCACGAAGGTTCGGGCGAGGCGCTGGGCTGGTTCCAGTTCATCCATCCCGGCGAGGTGGATGAGATCCGCATCCTCGTCAACCAGCCCGGCACGCGTTTCGGGCAGGTGGTCAGCACGTATCCGGTCGGGATCACCGGCACCGACGCGCCCTCAGCCGGCCGCACGCGCGCCGTCTGGGTGGATGAACTGCTGCAGGCGCAGAAAGCCGTCGAGCGGCAGGAATACGAAGCGCGCATGAAGCAGCCGGTGACGATGGGCGATCTGGTGCTCATGTCCGGATTCATGGCAGGTGTGCTGCTGCTCCTGTGCACGGGACTTGCCGTGCCGGTGTGGGCCTGGTGGAAGTGGCGGGGTGGTTGGCGGCTGGCGGCCTCGGTCCCGATCGCGATCATGGGTTTTGTCGTTATGCGGCTGTTGTGGGATACCGCGATAGACCCGACCTCGCACAATCTCTGGCCGTTCGAGATGATTCTGTACGGACTGCTCAGTCTGGGCGTCACCGGCCTGCTGGCCTTGATGCGCCGGCTGATGCGGGAGCCGCGCTGAACCTGGAACATCGTGTCCGGTGGCGGTGCGCTGCGGCCCGATGACGATCTCCGTGTTGGGGCTGCGAGTCTCCGGATTCGGTGACGGAGTGCGACCTGTTAAACTTCGCGCCTTATTTTTGCAGCCTTTTGGCCATGACCGTCACCACCCGTTTTGCGCCCAGCCCGACCGGATTTCTGCACATCGGCGGCGCACGCACCGCGCTGTTCTCCTACGTCTACGCCAAGCGGCACGGCGGCAAGTTCCTGCTGCGCATCGAGGATACCGACCGCGAGCGTTCGACACAAGCGGCGGTGGACGCGATCTTCGAGGGCATGAAGTGGCTCGGCCTCAACTCCGATTTCGATGAGATCTACCAGACCCGGCGCTTCGACCGCTACGCCGAGGTGGTGCGGCAGATGCTCGCCGACGGAACGGCTTATCACTGTTATGCCAGCAAGGAAGAACTCGACCGGATGCGCGCCGAACAACAGGCGCGCAAGGAGAAACCGCGCTACGACGGCCGCTGGCGTCCGGAGCCGGGCAAGACCCTGCCGCCGCCGCCGGCGGGCGTGAAGCCGGTGGTGCGGTTCAAGAATCCGCTCGACGGCCAGGTCGTGCTCAAGGACCTGATCAAGGGCGAGATCGTGTTCGACAACCGGGAACTCGACGATCTCATCATCGCCCGCGCCGACGGCGTGCCGACCTACAACTTCTGCGTGGTGGTCGACGACATGGACATGGGCATCAGCCACGTGATCCGCGGCGACGACCACGTCAACAACACGCCGCGCCAGATCAACATCCTGCAAGCACTCGGCGCGACGCCACCGCAGTACGCGCACGTCTCGATGATTCTCGGCGCCGACGGCGCCAAGCTGTCCAAGCGCCACGGCGCGCTCGGCGTGATGGAGTACCGCGCGATGGGATTCATGCCCGACGCGTTGCTCAACTACCTGATCCGCCTCGGCTGGAGCCACGGCGACCAGGAACTGTTCACGCGCGAAGAGATGTTTGCCAAGTTCGACTTCGACCACGTCTCGGCCAGCCCGGCGCGCTTCGACATGGAGAAGGCCTACTGGGTCAACCACCAGTACCTCAAGGTCGCCGATCCGGCGATCGTCGCGCCGGAGTTCGACTGGCACCTGCGCCGCATCGGCGCCGATCCGGCCAATGGCCCGGATTTGAAACTCGTGATCGAGCAGCAGCGCGAGCGCTGCCGCACGCTGGCCGAGATGGCCGAGAAGAGCAGGTTCCTCTACGCCGAACTCGACGGTTACAACGACAAGGATGCGGCCAAGCACCTGACTGCTGAGGGCAAGGCCGTACTGTCCGAGCTGACGCAGCAGCTCAAGGCCCTGCCGGAATGGACCGCCCCGGCACTGCACCGTGCAGTCAATGGTTTCGCCGAGGGCAGGGGCGTCGGCCTGGGCAAGATCGCCCAGCCGATCCGCGTGGCGGTGGTCGGCATGGCGATCTCGCCGCCGATCGACCAGACCCTGTTCCTGCTCGGGCGCGAGCGCACGCTGGCGCGTCTGGCAGCAGCCTCCGGGTCCGCGCCATGAGCGGCGCGCTGGCGAGACGCCTGGGACTGGCTTTTGTCTTCGCGTGGTTTTTATTCGGCGGCATCGGCCACTTCGCGAAAACGGACTTCTTTGTCAGCATCGTGCCGACCTATATCCCGAAGCCGCTGGCGATGGTTTATATCAGCGGAATTTTTGAACTGCTGGGTGCGGTCGGCGTGCTGATACCCTCGACGCGCCGTCTCGCCGGTCTCGGTTTGTTCTTGCTGACGCTGTGCGTGACGCCAGCCAATGTGAATATGTGGCTGCATCCGCAGCAGTTCCCGGATATGCCGGAGTGGGCTTACAGCGTCCGGCTGGTGGTGCAGGTGCTGTTGCTGGCGTGTATCTGGTGGAGCACGCAGCCGAAAGTTCTGAAACAGGAAAATGACCATGGCGGTTGAAATCACCTTCCCCGACGGCAACAAGAAATCCTTCGACGCGCCGGTCAGCGGCCTGCAGATCGCGCAGGGCATCTCACCCGGGCTGGCCAAGAAGGCGGCGGTGGTCAAGGTCAACGGCGAGTTGTGGGACCTGACGCGGCCGATCGACCGCGACGCCAGCATCGCCATCATTACCCGCGACAAGCCCGAGGCGCTGGAAGTCATCCGGCACGACGCGGCGCACGTGCTGGCGCAGGCGGTGCAGGAGCTGTTCCCCGGCACGCAGATCACGTTCGGCCCCGCCACCGATACCGGCTTCTACTATGATTTTGCCCGCGCCGAGCCGTTTACCGAGGCCGACCTCGAAGCCATCGAGCAGAAGATGCGCGAGATCGTCAAGCGCGACCTGCCGATCACGCGCGAGGTCTGGGCGCACGATGCGGCGGTCAGGCATTTCGAGACGGCCGGCGAAAAGTACAAGGCCGAGTGGATCCGCGACGGCATCAAGGCCGACGAGGAACTGACGATCTACAAGCAGGGCGCGGACTGGCTCGACATGTGCCTGGGTCCGCACCTGTCGTCCACCGGCAAGCTCGGTACGGCGTTCAAGCTGATCCGCGTCGGCGGCGTCTACTGGCGCGGCGACGCCAACAACGCGCAGTTGCAGCGCATCACCGGTGTGTGCTTCGCCAACGACGACGATCTCAAGGCCTATCTCAAGCAGGTCGAGGAGGCGGAGAAGCGCGATCACCGCAAGATTGCGCGGCAGCTCGACCTGTTTCACCAGCAGGAAGAGGCGCCGGGCATGGTGTTCTGGCATCCCAAGGGCTGGGCGATCTGGCAGGCGGTGGAGCAGTACGTGCGTCGCGTCTACCGCGACAGCGGCTACCAGGAGGTGCGCGGTCCGCAGATTCTTGACGTCAGCTTGTGGAAAAAATCCGGCCACTGGGACAACTACCAGGAAAACATGTTCTTCACCGAGTCGGAGAAGCGCACCTACGCGATCAAGCCGATGAACTGTCCCGGCCATATCCAGATATACAATGCTGGCCTGCACAGCTACCGCGACCTGCCGATCCGCTACGCCGAATTCGGCGGCTGCCACCGCAACGAACCCTCCGGCGCGCTGCACGGCATCATGCGCGTGCGTGCGTTCACGCAGGATGACGGGCATATTTTCTGTACGGCAGAGCAGGTTGAATCCGAGGTCAAGGCGTTTCATGCGCAGGCGATGAAGGTCTACGCCGATTTCGGATTTGAGAATATCGCGGTGAAACTCGCGCTGCGGCCGGACAAGCGCATCGGTTCCGATGACGTCTGGGATCGGGCAGAGCACGCCTTGCGTGGCGCGCTGCGCGCGGCGGGCGTGGACTGGGAGGAGCTGCCCGGCGAGGGCGCGTTCTACGGGCCGAAGATCGAGTACCACCTCAAGGATTCCATCGGCCGCGCCTGGCAGGTCGGTACCATGCAGGTCGATTTCATGATGCCGCAGCGGCTGGGCGCGGAGTATGTCGACGAAAACTCGCAGCGCCAGCATCCGGTGATGCTGCACCGGGCCATCGTCGGTTCGATGGAGCGCTTCATCGGCATCCTGATCGAGCACCATGCCGGCGCGCTGCCGTACTGGCTGGCGCCGGTGCAGGTGGTGGTCGCGCCAATCGTCTCCGACGCCGACGGTTACGCCAACGAAATCTGCAGGGCGCTCAGGCAGGCCGGCGTCCGCGTCGAGACCGATCTGCGCAACGAGAAGATCAATTACAAGATCCGCGAGCACTCGATGCAGAAAGTGCCGGTGATCGCCGTGGTCGGCCGCAAGGAGGCCGAGGAAAAAACCGTCACGCTGCGTCGTCTCGGCGAAGAGCGCCAGCAGACGCTGCCACTGGCCGAAACCCTCGCGCAGTTGTCCGCATGAACGTCCTGCGGATCACGGGCGGGTTGTGCGTACTGTTTGCGGCCTTGCTGTGCGCATCGGCGCGGGCGGATGGCGTCGACGCGGCTGCGCCGTTCAAGCTGCTCAGCGGTCAGTGGCAGCAGGGCAGCCTGTTGCGCGCACAGACCGACCCTGCGGCGCAGGTCTGGTTCGACGGCCGCAAACTGCGGCTCGATGCGCATGGCGAGTTCGTGTTCGGACTGGATCGCGACGCGGCGCCCGAGGCCGAACTCAAGGTGCAGCTGCCGGGCGCCGATGCGCCGCAGGTGCTGCACTATCAAGTCGCGAAGCGCGAATACAGGATCGCGCGCATCAATGGCCTGCCGCCGAAGATGGTGACACCGCCCGCGGCGCTGACTGCCCGCATCGAAAACGATCAGCGCGAGGCCCGCGAGGCGCGCGATCATGACAGCGACCTCGAAGGTTTCACCCAATCGTTCATCTGGCCGGTCGAGGGCCGCATCTCCGGCGTCTTCGGCAGCCAGCGCATCCTCGATGGCCAGCCGCGCCAGCCGCACTATGGTGTGGACGTCGCGGTGCCGATCGGCACGCCGGTGCGGGCGCCGGCCGACGGCGTGGTGACGCTGGCGGCGAAGGACATGTACTACACCGGCGGCACGCTGATGGTCGATCACGGCCACGGCGTCGCCTCGACCTTCCTGCACCTGTCGAAGCTGCGGGTGAAACTTGGTGACGTGGTGAAACAGGGCCAGATCATCGCCGACAGCGGCATGAGCGGCCGCGCCACCGGCCCGCACCTGGACTGGCGCGTCAGCTGGTTCCAGTCTCGCGTCGATGCGCAGTTGCTGGTGCCGCCGATGCCGGTCCCAGCTGCCAAAAAGCATTAAAGCGCGTCACCCGCTCGTGTTGAATGACC
>DATMTG010000298.1:0-2375 GCA_035565075.1 Stenotrophobium sp. | reverse complement strand
CTGCTCGCGCTGATGATGCGCGCGGATCAGCGGGTCCCAGACGAGGACGAACAGCAGCGTGACCGTGACCACGACCGCACAGGCGCTGACCATGACGCGTTCGCGCGGCGCCAGCGAACGAAACCACTCGCGGAATTTTTCGAGATATTGCTTCATGCGGGCGTCAACTTGATTCTGATCTGCGCACCGTCGCTGCCGGAATTGGCCGATTGCACGTCCATCCGCGTAGTGGGGTTCTTGGAGAACCAGGCGCGCAGGGTTTCCAGCTGCTGCAAGTCGGTGCCGGTGAGGCTGACATAGAGGCTGCCTTCGCGGTACTGGACGGCCTGCAGGGTCAGTCCCTTGGTGGCCGAAAGCGCTTGGGACAGCGTCTCCATCAGGGGCAGCAGGCCGCCGTGCGAGCCGCCCTGCAGCGATTTCATCTGCTGCTCGGCCTGCGCCTGGAGATCGACGATGCGCGTTTCGCTGGGGAACATCGCCTGATAGCGCTGCACGTTCTGCTGTTCGAGGGCCGCGATCTCGTGCTTGAGCCGTGTCGCCTGGATCACATGCTGCGCGGTGGCCAGCACGATCCATGCCCCGGCCAGTATCGCCGCGGCTCGCCAGGGCAGCCATAGCCGGCGCAAATCCTCGCGCTGAGAGTAACTGCCCTGCAGCAGGTTCAGGCTGCGCTCGGCCGGCAGGTTCTGCAGCAGCGCCGCCAGCGGGTCGTGGAATCCCGGCAGCAGCTCCAGCGGCCACTGCAGGCGCGTGAAGTCATCGTTCACGCCCTGCGGCACGATCATGCGCAGCGTGTTTTTACGGTCCGGGTCGGCCATTTCCAGGAACAGCGGCAGATCGTCGCTGATGCAGCCGAAGCCGCTGAATTCGTCGGTGCGGACCGTGATATGGCCGGGTTCGGCCAGCGCACTCCACTGGCCCGGCCGGGTGACCGGCAGGCAGAGCGTTTCCGGGATCAGGGCTTCGGGCCGCAGGCCGCGTTCGCGGAACGGCGTCAGCCATTGTTCCATCAGGGCGCGCGTGACCACCGCGATCGGAAAGGACAGGTCCGCCTGCCGTGGCCCGAGTGCGAAGTGCAGGGTGTCCACATCCTCGGCCATCTGCTCTTCCAGCGCATAGGGCGCGGCCTGCAGGACCTTGGCGGGCTGGCGTGCCGGCACCGAGATGCGGGTCAGCCGCACACTGGCACCCGGGACCAGCACGATGATGCGGTGACCCTCGGCCAGCGCCAGCACCTGCGACAACGGCGCATGTTCGACCTTGAAGGACAAGGCGGCATCGCTGCCGGCAAGGCAGTAGGCGGTGTCCGCGTCGGGCTCGGCCGATTGCAGCCGGATGTAGAGAATTTGGCGCAAGGTTTACAGGCTTTCCAGGATGTTCATTCGATTCCGGTGCTGCGCCCCAGCAGCACCGGCACCCCTTTGGCGGGGCGCAGGAAGAAACTATACAGGGCGACACGGCCGCTGCCTATGAAGGCCTGCGCGTCGAGCAGGAAATAATGGCTGCTGACCGTGATCATGTCCTGGGTGGTGCCGTCGGCGGCGGTGATGAATCCGTTTGGCGGCGGCTGGAACGCCACCTGCGCATTCCCTGCCGGCGTCTTCACGCGCGATTCGACGAACGCCTGAAGCGCCGCGTTGGGTTGCTGGACCAGGGAAGCGAGTACCGGCTCGGGCGCGGTGTTGATGTTGATGGCGGTCGGAAACTCGGGCAGGGCGGTGATGCAGCTGACGGGGCCGGCGGGACCGGTGCTGCAATGGGTCAGCAGTTCGTACAGCTTCTTGTTCATGCCCTTGATTGCGAGCACCTCGGTCACGCTGGCCAGGGGCCGGTTGGCGGTACGGTAGGGCGGTGAATAGGTCAGGTACTCGGTGTCCTCGGCGCCATTGATGCCGAAGGGCTCGCTGTCGGCGTCGATCCAGTCGTGGATGGCATCCGCCAGCGGCTTGGCCTGCGACGGGTCGGCATCCTTGATGTTTTCCAGCAGGCGCTCGAACTGCGTGACATAGCGCTGGTAGCGGACCTTGTCCTGCACGCCGAAATTATTGAGGTTGAAGCGCCCCTGCAGATCCTCGACATGACCGCGGATGAAGCCTTCGTCGGTCGGCAGGTAGTCCACCGGCTTGGCCCAGATGTCGGCGAACGAATCGGTCTGGTTGTTCTCCTGGTCGCGTTGCAGGATCGAGCGCACCCAGGATTCGACGCCTTCGGCGTACCACCAGGCTTTTTCGCTGTCCTGCAAGGTGGAAGTGCGGTGGATCGCGACGCTGATCGAGACCAGCATCGCGGTGGCGGCGATGGTCGCCAGCGCCACGACCAGTATCGCGGTGATCAGTGCGACGCCGGATTCCGATTTTCGTCCGGTACGAAGCCTT